>CAZSPO010000102.1:0-10299 GCA_964608775.1 uncultured Chthoniobacterales bacterium
GGGCGGTGAAGGAGCCCGTTGGCGATCGCCGCTGCCCCGATTCCGGCGAGGAGATGGAGGAGGGTGTTGAGCGGCAGGTAATAGGGTTCGGCTTGTTTTCGACTCGTCAACAATAGCACCAAGTAAAGTAGCGGAGCGGCCAGGGTCAGCAGGGTTGGCAATCGAAATGCCGACCGACTGAGCAAAAAGACCACGCCCACCGCCGCCGGCAGCACCCACCACCCTCCGCCTTGACCCACGAATACCGCGCCGTAGTAGGCCGGGCTCGCGTAGACCTGCACGCCTTCGTGGCCGTGGCGCAAATGCGTCCATTCCTCCGCCAACCGCTGGATTCCTACGCCGAGGGCGGGGAGCATCGCGACGTTCGCAAGGGCAAAGGTGCCGACGGCGAAAAAGAGGAGGAGCGCCAGCCGCCGCCAGCGGCCCGGTGCGCCCCGCCACCCCTCCTGCCACCCCAACACCAGCGCGGTCGGCAACAAGAGGATGCCGATGTATTTGGCCGAAACCGCCAGCCCGCAGCCCATACCGAGTGCGACCAAATCCAAATGGGTCCTTTGACGATGCGCCAGAAACAACAGCGCGATCACGGTCATCCAAGTCAGGGCGAGCACGCTGTCTTCCTTGGTAAAATGGGCGAGCAAATAGAGCTGTGGACAAGCCACCAGGGCGAGCGCGGAAAAGGCAGCCCCCAACGAACCGGCGACCAACCAGCCAATCGCAAACCCGACAGCCACCACCCCGGCTCCCGCCGCTGCGGAAACCAATCGCCCGGCCCGAGCCGCTGTTTGTCGGGAGTCGCCACCTCCCCAGGCGTCGTGCACCAGTTGCGTGAGGCTCAACAAGAGCAACGGATGGGTGAAAGTCCGCTCTCGGCTCTCGATCTGTCGCACCTTCAGCGCCTCGTCCAAATGGTAAAACCAGGGAAAATCATTCGGGGTAAAAAAGGCGAGGAACGCCACGAGAAAACTGGCCAACAATCCCAACCAATATCCGGCTCCGCCCCCAAGCGGCTCCCCGGCAGTTCCCGGTATTTTTTTTCCGCTCAAAGCGGCTGTTGCATCAGGGCGAGATACCATTCCCACCAGGTTTTTCCGCCAAAAATCCAGAGCACCGCTCCGAGTGAAAGGTAGGGACCAAACGGCAGTCGCGCCCCCCAACCCGCCCGGTTGAGAGTCATGAAGAGAATGCCCGCCACCGCACCGATCAGGGAGGAGCTGAACACGGTGAAAATCACCCCCTGCCAGCCCACGAAAGCTCCAATCCCAGCCAACAGTTTGACATCCCCCAACCCCATCGCCTCCCGCGGCACGATCAAGCGGGTCGTGGTCCCTTTTAACTTAATCAATTGCGGCTCTTTCACGCTTTGCCCCCCGGCTTCCACCCGGTCGTAACGGGCTAACACCCGGTTTCCCCCGAGCTTTTTCCCGCCCAACGTTAGAGTCTGACATTCGATCACTAGCTGATCTTTTTTCCGTTGAAATGTCTCGCTCCAGGCCCAGCGATCTTCGCCCACCACGAACCACCATTCCTCCTTCTCCTTCTCAAAATGAAACGGACGTGGGTGCTGATAAACGAGGGTCTGTTTGCCAAAAGCCAGTTTGCCTAGCTCCACCACCGTCCAAAGACCAAAATAACCGACCGCCGCCCCCACCAGCGACTGCCCGCCGCCCCGCCACCAGAGGGTCTCGTGGTGCACCGCCGGCAGAACCAACGAAAGCGCCAAACCCGCGGCCACCGTCCCCCAGGTGATCGAGTTTGGGATAATATAAAACTCGGCATCGATAAAAGTCGCCACCACCAGCAGGGCGAGAAACACCCAGAACGCCATCGCGACTAGGGGCGGGAACACCAGCCAACAGACCAGAAACAGGCAGGCGGTCAGGAGTTCCACAACAAAATAGCGAAACGAAATCGAAATCCCGCACGCCGCACAACGCCCCCGCAACAACAGCCAACTCGCCAGCGGAAGATTTTGATGCCACGGAATCTGGGTCTTGCACGACGGACAAAAGGATCGACGCGGTTCATTCACCGACAAATCCCGAGGCAACCGGTAAATACAGACGTTGAGAAATGACCCGACCACGGCACCGAAAACAAAGGCAAATACCGCAAAAACCAACTCAGCAGCGGCGGGAGATAGCATGCGAAAGATGTGAACCGCGCTCGCAGGAGGAAGTCAACCGCCCGCTGCTTCTTTTCCCTCTCCTTCGGGAAAATCTCTCCCTCACAAATGCCGCTGCGGATGCGATGGAGCATAAAATGGGATCGACTTACACCATGATTGAACGGCATTCCTTGAGGAATGCTTCTTCCCCCGATTCATCTCCAATGCCAAGGCCATGCCGCTCCCATCGGAGTCGGTTCGATCGACCAGCCCCTCTCGTTTTCCTGGCAATACCCGGCGACTGGTCTCCCGTCCGATTTTCGCCAATCTGCATGGCGCATCTCCCTTTTCACCCGCGACAATCTGGCTTCGGTTTGGGATTCCGGGAAAAACCATTCACCGCGGTCCTATGCGATTTCCGTTGCCGATCTTCCATTGCTCAGTCGCACCTCCTACCGCTGGCACCTGCAAATCTGGGACCAAAATGACCAGGAATTGCCCCCCGCCGAGGCGGGGTTTGAAACGGGACTGCTGACCCCTGCTGATTGGCAGGCCCAGTGGGTCACTGGTTTTAAGATGATGCGCAAAGAGTTTACCCTGCCAATGCCTCCAGACGAGGCCCGCCTCTATGTTTCCGCCATCGGCTACTATGAGGTGGCAATCAATGGCCAACGCGTGGGGGACCATTTGTTAGATCCGAGCCATACCGATTTTCGGAGGCGCATTGAATTTGTTACACACGATGTGACTCCGCTGTTGTCGGCCGGAGTGAATGTCCTCACCCTTCACCTTGGGGGCGGTTTTCCCGCTATTGTTCCGATGTTCGAAGCGGCTCCCTCGGGGTTGGTGCAATTGGAAGTGCGGCATGCCGACACGCAACGCCAGACCCTCGCAACTGATCACACCTGGCGGGGAACCAATGAGGGGCCAATCATTGAAAACTCGCTGTATGACGGGGAGACCTTCGACGCCCGCCGTGAAATACCGGGTTGGGAGTTGGCGGGTTACGAAGGCCCCTCTCAACCGGTGCAACTGCGGGAGCCGCCAACCGGTGTGCTGGTCCCGCAAACGCATCCTCCGATCCGGTTGTTGGAAACGTGGAAACCGGCTGCCGTGTCCGAGTTGTCCGATGGTTCTCTGGTGATTGATGCAGGGCGTTATCTTAGTGGTTGGTTGAGGCTGAATTGTCGTGGCTCGCGGGGGCATCGTATCGACCTTGTTTATGGGGAATTGTTACATCCCGACGGCACGGTAAATCGCGCCACGAATCTCGACGCACGATGCGCCGATGCCTATATTCTTGAAGGGGCGGGGGAAGAAACCTGGGAGCCGCGATTTACTTACCACGGGTTTCGCTACGTTCAGATCACCGGGTTTCCTGGACCGCCGCACCCCGGTTCCTTCCTCTGTTGCCGGATCGGATCGGACAATCCTCCCACCGCCCAATTTACCTGCTCAAACCCGCTGTTCGAAAAGATTTTTGAGACTTTGGCTTATACCCATCGGAACAACCAGTTCGGGACTCCTGCCGATTGTAGCGGTCGGGGCGAACGACGCGGCTGGCTGTTTGATGGCACCCTGTCGTTGCCCTTCGGTGCGCGGACCAGTGCAACCCACCAATTTTACATCAAATGGTTGGAAGACATTCTCGCGCTTTTTGACTGGGAAAAAGGCGAGATGATCTCATCGGTGGCTCCCCCCTGGGGTCGTGGAAAACACCAAAACCTCGCGTGGCAGGGGGCGCTGGTGCAGGTGCCAGCGCTGTTGGATGAGATTTTTGATGACCGGACGGCCTTGCAACGTGCATGGCCTGCTATCATTCGTTGGCTTGACCAGCTTTGGGAGCAGTGTCAGGACGCCCTCTACCTTCCCCACCGTCGGCCGGGGGAGGAGCCTTATTTCATTCCCTACGCAGGCGACTGGCTCAGCCTCGAAACCCCGCACCATGAACAGGTCACAAACGGGCACTGGCTCATGCTCTGTATGCGTGGGGTCGAGCTTGCGAATCGCCTGGGTGATCACTCCCTGGCCAAACGGTGGGACAAACGGGTGGCAGCTATCCGGACTGCCTACCACCAACGCTTCTACGCAAGTCCGCCGCCAGACTATACCATCAAACTGGCGGGCCATTGTGTCGGTTGGTATTCCGCGTTTTCGGAAACAAGCCAACTCGGTCAGGCGTTTCCTCTTCTGTTGGACGTGCCTCCTCCCGAAATCCGCCCCCTGATCTGGGACAATCTTCTTCAGGACATCACAAGTGCCCGGGGCGAACCGCAGTGGACCACCGGATTGCACACCTATTATCTCGTCCAACTGCTCGCAAGGGAAGGTTGTCACGACTTAATCTATTCACTGTTCAATCGAACCGATTTTCCTGGGTATGGATTTATGTTAGCTTGCGGGGCTACGACGATTTGGGAGCGCTGGAAGCTCAGTGTCGGTCAAGAGATGAACAGCCATTGCCACAGCGGGCTGGTGGCACCGGGGATTTGGTTCGTCACGGGACTAGCGGGAGTCAGCCATCAACCGGCGCCGGAGGCCGGGCGTCACTTTATCTTTCGACCTTGGTTCGACGACCGCCTCAAGTCCTTGAGTTGGAAAGAAGAGACTCCCTGGGGGGTCATCCGCCTGCAGTGGCATCGGCATAATGGCGGGATTCAAATTGAGACCGAACTTCCGCCAAATTGCACAGGCATTCTGCATCTCCGCCTCCCGCAAAAACAGCTTTTTAGCCTGGGGACCGAAGCATGGGGGGATGCCGCCAGCCGGGATTTGCGAGCGGGTTCGGAGGAGTGGGGGCTTCGATTCAAAAAGGGGCATTGACCGAGCGGCTTATGCGCGTGGATCTAGCAGATCTCGGAGACCGTCGGCCAGCAGGTTAATGGCGGCAACGACGACAAAAATAACCACGCCGGGAAGCAGGGCGAGATGGGGAGCGATTAACATTAACATCCGGCCTTCGCCTAGCATCGATCCCAAATCGGCCGTTGGCGGGCGGGCGCCAAGCCCGAGAAAGCTAAGGCCTGCGGTTTCCAAGAGCATCCAGCCAAGCGTGGTGGATGCCGTGATGAGAATGACAGGGAACACATTGGGAAGCACATGCAAAAGGAGAACCCCGATCGGTTTCCGCCCGCACACCCGGGAAGCTGCGACAAAGGGCCGGTGCCGCAAGACTACCGTCGCCCCGCGGACGGCTCGAGCGAAGAAAGGGATATTAACGACGGCAATCGCGAGCAGGGCGTTGGCGAGCCCGGGGCCGAGCGCCGCCACGATTGCCAAAGCGAGCAGAAGATAAGGAAGCGCCATTACCACATCCATGCTGCGCATCAACCAGGCATCCACTTTCCCTCCATAGAAACCGGCCCACAACCCGATTCCTGATCCCGCGATGGCGGCGAGGGCCGTCGCAGCAGCCGCCACGGCCAGGCTAAGGCGTGTCCCCCAAATCAGTCGGGAAAGAATATCGCGCCCAAGCAGATCGGTGCCGAGCCAATGACCGGGCGTTCCGGGCGGTTGCAATCGACTGGCCAATTCCGTTTCTGCCGGATTCGGCAGAGGGAGAAGGGGTGCCGCGAGAGCGACCCCGATCGTCCAAGCGAGGATAATGGCTCCGGCACATGCCAGCGGTTTTGTGAAACATGGGAGGAGAGCTGTCATGTGCCAATGCGCGGGTCCAGACGGTGTTGAAGGAGGTCCGCAAAGAGATTGAACAGGACGTAAGCCGTGGCCAAGACCAACACGCCTCCTTGCACAAGCAGGATGTCCCGGGTCTGAATCGCCGTGACTAACATGCGTCCCAGTCCGGGCCATTGAAAGACCGATTCGACATAAACGGCCCCGCCGATGACGAAACCGGCTTGCATCCCGAGCACCGGGATCATCGGGGTGATGGCATGCCGCCAGGCATGGTGAATCATCACCTGGTGCTGCGGCAACCCCTTCGCCGTGGCGGTGCGCACATGGTCAAGCCGGAGGGTTTCCAACATGTTCGCCCTCATCAGGCGAGCGACAATACCGGCTGCCACGGCTGCCAGGGTTATGGCGGGGAGCGTCAAGTGCGCGAGTAAATCCGACATCCCTCCCGAACCGGAGAGGGTGGTCATCCCCGAGGCAGGAAACCAGGGGAGAGCAATGGCAAATAACCAGACCAACAGCAGGCCGAGGAAAAAGGCCGGGGTGGAAATGCCAACCAGAACCGCCAATCCGATGGCCCGGTCCGGCCAACGATCGTGAAAGACCGCGGCCAACACGCCAGCGGCCATTCCAAATAGCAGGCAAAGAAAGAAGGCCGTCCCAGCTAGCAACGCCGTCGGTCCGGCCCGATCCCAGAGCTCATGGGCAACGGGGCGGTCGAGGCTGATGGAGTGTCCGAAATCCCCCTGCAAAATCCCGCCCAACCAACGCAGATATCGCTCCGGCCACGGTCGGTCGAGCCCAAGCTCAAGTCGGAGCGCCGCAAGGTTTTCCTTGGTGGCATACGGCCCAAGCATCGCCTGCGCCGGATCGCCGGGCACCATTGCCATCATGAGGAATACGAGAAAACTCAGTATTAACAAGATGGGAGCGAGAAGCAAAAGGCGGCGCAGCAGATATCGGCTCATGGCATGTCTGCCTCGTTCGATTTCCACACTTGATCCAGGTAAAAAAGAAAAGAGGGTTCTAGCTGCAGACCGTGCACCCGCTCAGTCACCACGGCGTTCTGCTTCCAACTGGCGACAAAAACCCAGGGGGCGTCCGCATGTGTTAGTGCCTCGATTTTTCGATAAATCGCCCCTCTCTCCGCCGGATCGGGACGCGTTCGCGCTTCTAATAAGAGACGGTCCACTTCGGGCTGGGAATAGTATCCAGAATTAAAACCGCCCTCCTCTGGCCATGCCTCCCGGCGGAGGGCGAGAAAAGGCAGCGTGTCTGGATCATTGACCATCCACGCCATCTGGGCCATGTCCGCAGACTCGCCTAGCCCCGCATTGACCCGATCCAGGAAGGTGTTCCATTCATAGGTTTCTATGTTGACCTGCAATCCGACCGCTGCCAGGTCGGCTTGAATCGCGGCAGCCATCTCGCGGGGAGCCAGCATGCCGGAACCGCTCTCGGTGGCATAAAACGTAACGGACGCTCCCTCATAGCCAGCCTCCCGAATTAACTGCCGCGCTCGTGCTGGGTCATGCGGATACGGCTCCAATTCAGGATCCACGGCCCATTCAAAGGCGCGCGGGATGGCGCCCACGGCTTGTGTCGCAGTGCCCTGAAGCAAATCGCGGGTGAGCGCCTCGCGGTCGATGGCCAGATTCGCGGCACGTCGCATTTGCAGATCAGCGAAGGGGCCGTGGCGGGTGTTCAGGATGAGGAACCACAAATGGGGGCCAGCCGTTTCATAGACGCGAAAGTCGCGGTGGGTCCTAAAATAGGCCGCCATGTCGGCCGGTGCTTCGGCGATCAGATCGACCCCGCCCGCTAGCAACTCGGTCAGTCGGGCGTTCTCATCCGTCAACGGTCGGAAATAAAGCGTCGGGGTGCGGGCCGGTGTCCCGTGGTAATCTTCAAAGCGTTCCAATCGCACAAAGCGGTTTGCGGCCCATTCGACAAAACGATAGGGACCGGTGCCACACGGGTGTCGTCCGAAGGCGGACCCATGTTGTTGCACCGCAGAAGGTGAGACGAGAAATCCGGTCGGGCTTGCGAGGTTTGATAGCAGAGGGGCGAAGGGGGTTCCGAGATGAAAGACGACCGTTTGGGGATCAGGCGTCTCAATTTCCTCAATGGCCTCAAAAAAGAAAGCGAGTGGGAACGCACTCGGGGTGGCCGACGAATGACCGGGGGCGAGGAGGCGCTCGAAATTAAACCGCACAGCCGCGCTATCCAACACGGTTCCATCATGAAATCGGACGCCTTCGCGGAGCCGGAAAGTGTAAGTGCGGCCATCCGGGGATACCGACCACGATTTCGCGAGGCCTGGACCGATGACCAAAGACCCGGGTTCAAATCGGACTAAGCCTTCGTAAAGATTTGCTGCGATCCGAAAATCGTTGAGTGCAGTCGCGAGATGGGGGTCGAGCGATTTCGGCTCGGCTGTCTGGCCGATGATCAGCACGTCAGCGGGAATGGGCTGGCGAGGTCGACAACCGGCTCCCCCAACCGCGATGAGCCAAGCGACCAGCATCCACGCCAAAGCGCGGCGTCGACCCGTTCCGTCAGGCCGGGTCATGGTCGGCAGTGCCGGTTTCGGTTTCTGGCGCGCAATCGGGCTGGAGAAGCGGGACGGAGGTTTCGCGAGTTTCGGGAAATTGTTCGAGGGAATCGAGCATCAGCGGTTCTTGGTCGAAAAGCGGGGGGGCCAAACAATAGGCGGTAAGGAGCCGGGCCGCCCCGGTGAGACTGTCGAGATGGGTGCGTTCATAGCCATGAGAAGCATCCACACCAAAGGTCACCAGCGCCGTGCGGATGTCATTACCGGCTTCCACGGCGGAAGCGCTGTCGCACCGATAATGTCGGAAGACATCGCGCCCGTGCAAAATTTGATGCATCCGGCAGAGCCGCAGCAAATGCCGACTCAAATGGTAATCAAAGGGGCCGCTTGAGTCAGCCAAACAGATCGAAGGCCACCACTCACTTGACTCCTGGCCGGGGGCCACTGTGCCGTTGTCGATGGAGACCATCTCCGCCACATCCCCCCGCAAAACAGCCGAGGCACCTGAACCGACCTCCTCTGAAATGGTAAATAAAATATGGACATCTGTCGGGAGTGAAGAGGCGGTTTGTAAGAGTTCACGAGTGACCGTGAGAAGGATGGCCACGCCTG
Organism: uncultured Chthoniobacterales bacterium; assembly: GCA_964608775.1. Lineage (GTDB taxonomy): Bacteria > Verrucomicrobiota > Verrucomicrobiia > Chthoniobacterales > CAZSPO01 > CAZSPO01. Next base: position 8,907 of record CAZSPO010000102.1, read on the forward strand.
CTTTGTTATCCAAATGGCGGGCATTGATGAATCCGTTGCCTAGCAATTCTGGAGTGGCGTCCACCCCGATAAAATCCCCCACATTGACCCCGAGCTCGATGAGATCTTGTTTCATGAGGGCATGGGCATCGATCCGGACTTCCACCTGATCCCATGAGATTGGCTGGGTATCGACTGCTTCATCGTAGACATGCCCGGAAGCGAGGAGTGGGAGAATCGTGCCCCGGTAAATGCTGGTATCCGTAAAAATAGAAACCCTGGCCCCTTCGGCAAAGCGGCTAGACCAAGTGCCGACCGGTTTGATCCCTAGCCGTCCGTTGGGTTTTAATTCGCGAACCATGGCACCAAGCGTGTCCAGGTGGGCCACCACGGCGCGCGCGGGGCTTTGCTGACGCCCTGGGAGCGTGGCCCGGATTGCGCCCCTTCGGGTCAACTCATAATGGGCTCCTAACCGTTCCAGTTCGGCCCCCACTAGGCGGGTGATTGGATCGGTGTAGCCAGTTGGGGAATGCACCGCGAGTAATTCCATCAGCCGTGTCGCCAAATAATCCGGGTCGGTCGGCACGTCGGAAGGCACGGCGGGTGTCGGAGGCGCTTGTCGTTTGTCAACCGGGTTCATCGAATGGGGGGGGCAGGGGGCGCGTCAAATGGCTTCGCCCGAAGTGTGTGGGGGAAGAGGAGATCAATAAATCGCTCTGCAGTCGGTTGGGGTTCATGATTGGCCAAACCGGGACGTTCATTCGCCTCGATCACCCAGTAATCTGGAGCGTCCGAAGTGCGCACAATAAAGTCCAACCCGGTCACCGGAATTTCCAATGCACGCGCCGCTTGTACCGCCGCCTCGGCGAGCGCCGGGTGAAGCCGGGGTGTGACATCATGGATCGTCCCACCCGTGTGCAGGTTGGCTGTGTTGCGCACGTGAATCAAGCTCCCCTCTGGTGGAACGTCATCCGGTTGCCAACCAGCCTCCCGCAGGCATCGCAAGGCCTCGGCATCCAGGGGGATGGTGCTCTCTCCGTCCGTGGCAGCCGATCGGCGGCGACTTGCCCGGTTCATTAACTCCTGCACGGAGTGCCGACCGGTGCCGATGATAGAAGGGGGATGCCGCTCGGCGGCCGCGATGACCTCGTAATTGATCACAACCAACCGCAGATCAATCCCGGAGACAAACTCCTCTATCAACACCGTGTCACACTCTCGTTTCGCCTCCACTACGGCTGCCTCTACGTCCTCCGGCGTGGAAAGTTTGACCGCCACTCCGCGGCCTTGCTCCCCGCGAGCTGGTTTTACGACTACCTGCCGGTATTGCGCGAGAAAGGCCGCATTTGCCGCCGGGGTGCCTCCTGTCATTTGCGCTGGCAGCCGGAGCCCCGCTGCGTGCAGCACGGCGCGC
>CAZSPO010000103.1:0-10288 GCA_964608775.1 uncultured Chthoniobacterales bacterium
GACAGACAGAGGTGCAGACGTTGCAGGAAATACATTTCTTTTTGTCAGCAAAAATCCGGAACTTACCAAAGCGTGCGTAAAGATGCATGAGCGCCGCCAGCGGACAAGCGAACCGACACCAAACCCGTCCGGAAAAGTGGAAGTAAAGCCCAAACCCAAGAATCCCAGCCCACAACAAATCGACAAACCAAGCATAGCCCCACGGCATCACGGGGCCATCCAAACTCCCGCGCTCGAGAAACTTGGCTGCGGTTCGGAACAGATCGCCCCCCAGCCAGCCGGGCAGGAACCAGGAGCCGATTTTGAAAAAGAGAATAAGGAAAGCCAACGCGAGAAAGAGTTGGCCGAGCATGTTAAACCGATTCCAAAACGGGCCGTGCGGCATTTTATGCCGTTGCGTATCGCCAAGGGTCTCCGCCATCGCTCCACAGGAACAGACCCAACCGCAATAGGCCCCTTTGCCCCAGCGCCGAACGATCCAGGGAATGATCACAAAGGTTTGGACAAAACTGATCGCCAACCAGGCCCAGACCGGGGAGCCAGTGAAGACATTCCACAAGAATAACGGCCAAGCCAGCACCAAACCAAAGGCTCGCCAATATTCGCGCCCGGTCCCATAGTCGACGGCAGGAAATAACGCGTCCGCCACCACCTTGCCGACCCCGTGGTCAAACCAGCCGTTAAAACCGGCCCATGGTAATACCAGATAGGGTATGAGAAAAAGTGCGATGCTTTGAAACCCTATCAAGGTTAATGTCTGGCGCGTGATATAAGGTGTGCGCCGCCGCCGGATGCGCAGGATGCCGAACCCGATAATGAACAGAGTGTAAGCCAACGAATAATAGAAACCGGGATCTCCAACCGAAAAAGAGAGGGTGCCCGGCAGAGTGCGGGGATCGGTGAATATCCCGCCGAGCGACTCCCACCACGCTCCAAAATTAAAAGGAAACCCGTTCTGACTCTGGAACCACTCATTAACCGGAAGCCAGGTGCCTCCTTTCTTCCATTGATAAAGCAGGGTGAACATCGCGAGCATCAACCCCATCGAGATCCAGAACCACGGGGTCTGCTCGTTCGTGATGGGGATACCCGATTTTCGGAAAAAATCGAGCGGCGGCTCCCTTCCGATCATCGCAAAAACAACATCATTCGGCAAAGTTTCCTCCTGCCCATCGGCATTTACCAGGACCACTTCATCCGCGCGAATTTCCTGCAACTGAGAGCCCAGCACCAGGCGCAGAGAGCCCGGTGCCGCATCCCCGCGCATGGCTGAGGAAGCTGCCGTGGTGACTCGTTCGCTGCTGGGATGGTCGATCCCCACGGCGGCGTTGGGATCTCGTTCTAGCATGCGGATTTTTTCCAGGTTGTCCGGCTTCGGCCTTGAAAACTCCTTCTTCCGATAGCTGAGTGTCACATGCGCCCCGCAAGCCGCGAGGGCAATAGCGGCTTCCAACGCAGAATCACCGCCTCCGACGACGAGCACAGGTCTGCCCCCAAAATCTTTCGGGTCATGAAGCCGATTGGAGACCTTGTCGAGTTCTTCGCCGGGGACTCCGAGCTTGCGGAAGTTACCTGAACGCCCAATGGCGACCACAACCCGTCTGGCTGCCACGGTCGATCCGTCGGCCAGATGGATGAGCAAGTGGCCGCCGGACCGGGAAAGATGCGTCACTCGCTCGGGACGCGGCAGAATGCCGGCCGCCTCCCGTTGGGCCTCTAGATCAGCAAGCAGGGTTTCCTTCACCTTTCCGTCTACCCGAAAATCTCCCTCTGTGGAGAGCGCGGTCGGGTAAGTGAAAATCGGTTTGCCTTTGGGAAAATTTCGGATGGTTGAAAATGCTTCTGAAGCTTCAAAGATGATGCAATCAAGCCCGGCACGCTTCGCTTCAACAGCCGCCGCGACTCCCGCGATCCCGGCTCCGATCACGGCAACGTCCGCGAGACCTTCCTTTTTCCCTTCGGCAAAATCGGGTTCGTCGAGAAAGCCCCGGACGGCACCGACCCCGCTGTTGACCGCAAATTTAAGCAGGGGAATCCCCGTTAGATCCCCGGCAACCCGCACGCCTTCCAGGGTGGTGCGGCCATCGGGAGCGACCGATGGTAATTTTTCCACCGTGCCAGCGGGCCATTGGCCGTGCAGCCATTGTGTGTAAGAAGCAAGGAAACGATTGAGGCGGACGAAAGGTTGCATAGAAGAAACGGGGCGGTTTTTATTATCTTAAGCGGCGGCCGTCGCCGTCGGAGTGGCTGTTTCGCCGCGGAGAAGCGCGACATCGCCGTTCCGATCGGGATTTTTAAAAGGTTGGCGATTCCCAGATAGGCAAACCCCTTTCCATAGAAGAGCGCTGGCGGCTTCCGATATTCCAAGGAATTGTTCAAGGGAGAATGGGCCCGCAACTTCGCTGCATCGGTCTTCCGTTGAAGCCAATCAGCGACCGCATGGACCGGCTCCGCCTTGAGAAGCGCATCAAACCATTCCAAAAGATTGATCCCTGACCCGAAAACTTTTGCAGACCAGGAGGGTGTTGAGAGCCGTTGTTTAAGATAATGAACATCCTATTGAGGCGAACGGTGGCCATCACAATCAGCATGATGACCGTTTCCGCTTTCCCGGTGGCAGCCGGTTCTTTGCAGGAGCAACTGGATGCCAAGCGGGACGCGTTCACAGCGGCAGGTGACCCGGAGGTAATCGCCGGGTATCAGGCGGGCATCGACGCGGTGGCAGCCAGCGGAATTTTGGAGAAGGCGATTCAGCCGGGAGGCCGCGCCCCGGATTTCACCCTGCCTAATGCGGACGGCACCCCGATCTCGCTGGAGGAATTGCTGGCGAAAGGGCCGGTCGTCTTGACCTGGTATCGGGGCGGTTGGTGTCCCTATTGCAATATCGCCCTCAGCGCCTTGCGGGATGCGCTCCCCGCACTGCGGGAGGCTGGCGCGACCCTTGTGGCGATTAGCCCGGAAAGCCCCGATCTCACGGCCGAAACCGTCCGCAAACTCGACCCCGGGTTTGAAGTGCTCTCCGACCACGGCCAGTCGGTCGCGAATGCGTATGGCATCCTCTTTCGTATGACCCCTTTCGTCGCCGAGGCAATGGCCAAACACGATCTAGCCGGACGCAACGGGGACGAGGGGAAGCAGCTCCCGCTTGCCGCCACTTACGTTATCCAACCCGATGGCACCGTGGCGTGGGCCTTCCTCGATGCCGATTACCGGCGGCGAGCGGAACCTTCGGAAATCGTGGCTGCGGTGCGGGGTCTCTCCACGCCCTAAGTCGTCTCGGCCTTGACTCCAGCCGGGGATGCCCCTTCATTCCATCATGGAGCTTCCATCCGATCTCTCGCCCGAAGAATTCCGAGTGACCAAGCAATGCGGCACCGAGCCCCCGTTTCGTAACGCTTATTGGGACAACAAAACTCCCGGGCTTTACGTCTGCCGCATCTCCGGCAAACCGCTCTTCACCTCCCTTGATAAATTTGATTCCGGCACGGGCTGGCCCAGCTTCACCCGTCCGATCGATGACACCGTTATTGAGGAAAAAGAGGATCATTCTCATGGCATGACCCGCATTGAGGCCCGGAGCAAAGTGGGTGATTCCCATCTCGGCCATCTCTTTCCTGATGGTCCCGGACCGACCGGTCTTCGCTACTGCATTAATTCGGCTTCCCTCCGTTTCATCCCGGTCGAAGCCTTCGACGAAGAGGGCTACGCCGAATACCGCTCGCTATTTGCCCAATGAAAATCTCCCGCTTACTCCCCGTCCTCGCCATCGCCCTGGCCGCTTTTTCCCCTTCGCCTCAGGCCGAGGACCCTTCCACGGGAGAAACCGCCGTGCTGGAAACCGCCGTCGTCGGGGCCGGTTGCTTCTGGTGTGTCGAAGCCTTTTACGAAGATCTTCCCGGGGTGGTGAATGTGGTTTCCGGCTATGCGGGCGGTCCGGAACCCGACCCGAAATATGCGGACGTTTCCGCTGGCCGCACCGGGCATGCAGAGGTGGTGAAAATCACCTTCGACCCTGCCAAAACCGACTACGAAACGCTGATCGACTTTTTCTGGAAAACCCACGATGTGACTGATCCTTCCGGTGTCTGGCCTGATTTCGGCAAACAATATCGCTCGATCATCCTCTACCAGAACGAGGCGCAAAAGCGGATGGCCAAAGCTTCCAAGGCCCGGTTGGAGGCCTCGGGGGAGTTAGACAAACCCGTGGCCACTCAGATTGTTGCCCTTGAACAATTTCACCCCGCCGAGGATTATCATCAAGATTATGTGAAAAAAAATCCTGATGACCCTTATGTTCAACGAATTGCCCTTCCCAAAATGAAGAAACTCGGACTCCCAAGTCCCGTTCCCGTCGCCCAATGAAAACCGCCCTTCTTTTGCCTGCCACCCTCCTTCTCGTATGCGCCGCCTGGTTCTGGGGGCTCTCCGGCTCCCGGGCTGGAGAGGGAGCTACCCAGTCGGTGCCTTCGGACGAATTGAAAGCCGAACTCAAACCCAAGCTGGGAGCCATGTCCTACAAGGTCACCATGGAAGACGGCACCGAACCCGCCTTTCGCAACGCTTATCACGACAACAAGAACCCTGGGATTTACGTCTGCATTATCTCGGGCAAACCCCTTTTTTCTTCCCAAGACAAATTCGATTCAGGCACTGGCTGGCCGAGTTTCACCCGCCCAATCGATCCCGCGTTGGTGGAAGAAGTCATTGATTCCAGTCACGGCATGGTTCGCACAGAAGTTCGCTCCATTCCTGGCACTTCCCATCTCGGGCATGTTTTCCCCGACGGCCCTGCCCCCACCGGCCTGCGCTATTGCATTAACTCGGCATCACTCCGTTTCATCCCAGCAAGTGAACTGAAAAAAGAGGGATACGAGACTCTGGCCGTAGAATTCGAAAATGCGAAGGGAGACCCTTCCCCTTCGTCTGCGGTCAAAGCACCCGAAACGCCGGACCACTCCACCAAGTGAGAAGCTGACGCAACAGCACGGCGTTCGCCTCTCGATTCTCCTCCAACCGGGATCGGATCATCGCGGCATCCTGAATCAGGGGGCCATTCTCGGCCAACTCAGCCGCGCCATGCAGCACCATTCGCTCCACGGCAGGCTTGTCGCATTCCAGGTGAAACTGCAGGCCCACCACCCGTTGACCATAGAGAAACGCCTGCTCGGCGCACCCCGCGCTTTCGGCGAGGCGGATGGCTCCGCGGGGAAGTTCCACCACATCGCCGTGCCAATGAAACACCTCCGCTGTTTCTGGCAAAAACGGGAGTAACCCTCGACTTTCCCGCGTAAATCGGACCGGATGCCAGCCAATTTCTTTGAGGGGATTTTCGACCACTCGCGATCCCAGCGCGTCGGCAATCAATTGCGCTCCCAAGCAGACGCCCAGCAGGGGCTGGCCGGTGCCGAGCACCCGTTCGAGGAACAACCGCTCTTTCCTCAACCAGGGATATCTCCGGTAAGCGTGCACGTTCATGGGACCTCCCATCACGACAATGGCGTCGAACCCCTCCGGCTCCGGCCAACGCTCGATTTTTGGCACCAGCCGCACTTCCACTTCGTGCCCAATCCGGGAGAGCACCGGCTGAATCAACGCCAGCGTCTCGAATTCAACGTGTTGCAAAGCGAGGATTCTCATGGCGAAAGTGGCGTGATTTCCGTCAAAAAAAAGGCCCGCTGTTTTTTGCGGACCTTTTTCTTCCCTCTCGAAAGCAACCGAGCGTTTAACAATCGATCAGATCATGCCCAGTTTCATTCGGCCCTCTTCGGAAATCATGTTTTGATTCCATGGCGGATCCCAGACTAGTTCAACCAAAGCTTCGTCGACGCCGTCGATCGTCATAATCTTGGACTGCGCATCGGCAGCAATGGTGGGCCCCATCCCGCACCCGGGCGCGGTGAGAGTCATCTTGACCTCCACCTTGGTTGCCCCCTCGGGGTTTTGAATGAGTTGACAATCGTAAACGAGCCCCAGATCGACAATGTTTACGGGAATCTCAGGATCATAAACGGTCTTGAGCCGGTCCCAAACCGCTTGCTCCTCCACGACCCCGCCGTTGCCCCCGCCGGATGGAGCGGTCTCAGCTTTGACTTCTAATCCGAGCGCGTCCGCATCTTTTTGATCGATACGGGCCAAGCCGCCCGGCGTGGCGACGGTGTAGGTGCCGCCCAACGATTGGGTGATCACGACGGTCATCCCGGCGTTGAGGTTCAGAACATCGCCACTCGGAATTTGGATGGCAGCGACGTCACGGGTGAGGGTGATTTCTTGCATAGATTCGGCGCTCATAAAGTAGGGGATGAAGGGGTGGGGGCAACCGGGTGAAGGACAATCTTGGACTTTGCACCGGTCTGCCCGGCGTGCAGTTGTCCGACCAAAGCACCGTCGTCCACCGGAGCAGCGGGCGCAACCGTCGGCTGTCCAGTCAAAGCATGGCGAAGCGCCCCTTCGACGAGTTGCGCGCAGTGAATTTTCATGGGGGGCAGCGGGCCAAGGGGGGCAGCGAGCGTCTCGCCAGAGAGGTCAAGGGCTTCCTCCACAGTTTTGCCCCGGATCATTTCAGTGGCGACACTAGCGACCGCAATGGCGGTCTGGCAACCGAAGGTCTGGAACGTGGCGCGGTCGATGACTTTGCGCCCCGATTCCTCGCGGAACTTGATCCACATTTGGAGCATATCGCCGCAATCATCACCGTTCGTGCCAACGACATCGGCGTCTGGCATTTCGCCCAGATTACGCGTCTGAGCGATGGCATCGGTCATTTTTTGTTCAAGTGAGTCCGACATAATGCATGAGGGGGCGAGGCTACTCTCAGGGAGATTCAGGCAGCTTCGAGATGATAACGCGGAAGGGACGCATCGACAACCACACTCCAGGCATCAATGCCCCCTTTGAGGGCTCGCACATTTTCAAATCCGTGTCCCGCGAAGTAAGCGGCTGCATCCAAGGCTCGATCGCCCTGATGATCGACAATCACCAACAACCCCTCGGTCTTTGGCCAACCGCCCATCGCTTCTTGCAGCATTTCCTGCGTGAAAAAGGTCGAGCCCGGAATATGGACCGCGTCAAATTCTTCCCGGGTCCGAATGTCGAGCAGGCGGATGCCCTCGGGGTCGAGCTCTCGCTGCCGAGCGGCAGCTGTGGGTGTAATCTGCATGGCTTCATCCAGGGCTTGCGCTTCCAAGATCTGGGCGATCACCTCTTGAGGATCCAGCGCTTCATTGCGCGCACAGACTTGGGCAATGGTTTCATCCGGTTGAAATCCACAACTGGAGCAGCCGCCAATATGGAAAAGGCGAAACAACGCCCGGCGGGCTCCAGGCAACTCCCGGCAAAGCGCCTCCATGGTGGAATCAGGGTTCAGCGAGGTCGTGCTGGTCATTGCTCCTATTTAATCGTGGGAACCGGCCATGCGCAACGCGTTTTCCAACGCCACCCACGGCAATTCCACACACCGCCCCCTCTGCGGAGCCGCTGCGAGCACCGGTCGGAACGTTTCTTCCCACTCCTTGCCGAAGCCGGTTCGCGAATCATCATCGTGGCAACCGCCGGTTTGCCTCGCCAAGGCGACCGCTTCTTGAATCGTCACCCCCTCCACCACCTCGGTCATCATCGATGCCGAAGCCACGCAGAGAGCACAGGCTTTCGCCTCAAACCAAACGCCACCCAGACGCCCCGATCTCAACGGTTCCGCTTCGAGATGCACCGTTAAAGCGTCGCCACACTTCGGATTATTCCCCTCCCCCGACACCACCTCGCAACTCGGACGTCCCCCATGCCGCGGCTTGCGCGCATGGGCTCGAATCAACGCTTCGTAAGCCGCTTCCACCGCTTCACCCCCCGAATTTACGATGCAAATCTCCGATTATTCCCACGGCCCGATCGACCTCCTCAGGGCTGTTGTAAAAGTAAAAACTGGCACGGGCTGTCGAAGGAATCCCAAGTTTTTTATGCAACGGCATGGTGCAATGATGCCCCCCGCGCAATGCCACCCCCCGCCGGTCGGCCATGGTCACCAGGTCGTGTGAATGCAACCCCGGAATATCAAAGCTCACCAACCCACCGCGCCCCGCCTCAGGCCCCAACAACCGGATCCCCGGAATGGCCTCCCGCAACCCTTCCGCCATTCGCATGGCTAAGGCCTGGTCATGCGCGAAAATCGCTTGCCGCCCAATGGCATCCACATAATCGAGTCCCGCCGCCATCCCAATCGCCCCCGCAATATGCGGGGTGCCAGCTTCGAATTTATGCGGCGGCCTATTCCACGTGCTTCGCTCGTAGTCCACTGTCGCAATCATCTCCCCGCCCCCTTGGTAAGGCGGCATCATTTCTAACAATGGGAGCCGTCCATACAACACCCCCTGCCCGGTCGGCCCGCACACTTTATGCGCGGAAAAAGCGAGGAAATCGCAATCCAATTCCCGCACATCCACCGGCAAATGCCCGGCGCTCTGCGCCGCGTCCACGACAGTGATAATGCCTCGTTCCCTCGCCATGGCGCAAAGTTCGGCTGCCGGGTTCAGCACCCCGAGGGTGTTCGACAAATGGGTAAAGGTAAAAAGCCTCACTGGCCCCTCTAACAAAGCGGGGAGCTGGTCGAGCGCCAGGCATTCTCCATCGCCGATGATCGGCACAAATCGGAGGATCGCCCCGGTCTGCTCCGCCAACATTTGCCAGGGGACCAAGTTGCTATGGTGCTCCATCTCGGTGAGCAAAATGACTTCCCCGGCTTTGATATTTGCCCGCCCCCAACTTTGCGCGACCAGATTCAAACTTTCCGTCGTGCCTCGGGTAAAAACAATCTCATCCGGATGCGACGCATGAAGAAACGCAGCGGTCGTTCGACGAGCCGCCTCAAACGCGAGAGTGGCGCGATTGCTTAACTCATGCACGCCTCGGTGGACATTGCTGTTATCTCGCTCGTAATAATTCTTAAGCACTTCAATCACCGCACCCGGCTTCTGACTCGTGGCGGCATTGTCGAGGTAGATCAGCGGATGGCCGTTCACCTGTTGGGCCAAAACCGGGAAATCACGTCGCAACGCCGACCAGTCGCGATCAGGCGAGGGAAGCGGAACAGGGGAAGGCGCAGCAGTCGTCATCATGCACAATTACTGGCATCTCTGCCCCCGCGCAACCCGACCAAAGGGGGATGACTCGCAGGGCATCCACACCCCACTCAGCTCAGGCGATGATAGCTGAGCGGGGGGCGCACCTCCGGCTTTTGCAAAATTTGGGTTGGGTTCACCCGAGCTGGGGAACGGTGAATCCATTGACGATTCCCCGCCCGCCCTTTACAAAGCCTGCCAGACGCTGCTTTTTGAGCGTTGAGTCGACTTGACCATGGCGTTTGTCCTCCCCAGCGAACCTTTGAGCTGCCACCGGACGGAAATCCGGGAGCTGCATCGTTGGGTCAAAGAGCTCCCCGAAACCTGCCGGGCGTGGTTCGCCATCGGGCCGTCGCAGGGTCGGCCGCCGGTCTTTGTGATTGGCGAGCAACAGTGTGGGTTTTTGTTGGAAGTCTGCACGGTCCCGCGCGTTCAAATTGAATCGATGCTCTTGCCGATGGGACCGTCGGAAAATGGCGGGTTACCGCCCGGCTTGGAAGAAGCGATGGCGTTGGGGGAATTCGTGCAAGACATCGCGCAAACCTTAGCGCTCCCATCCGGTCTACCGGTGCCGATTGAAAAGGTGGTGCTCTTTCCGCATGTCGAAGCCGAGTTGATTCGCATGTGGTCCGAACGGATGGCGCCCGATCCCACTGTGCATTATTTGGGGTGCGGCGGCGGTCGGGATCCTGGGCTCAGCCAGCGCTTGTTTGAGCTGGGAGCGAGCGCGATGCCCCCGGATGTTTTTCAACTTGTCCGGATGCGAATGTCGCCCGAGCTCATGGTGCCGACCGATTTTCGCGCCGACATCCTGCGCAACCGCTGGCAAGAGGAGGTGTCCCCCCCGGTTCCGCTCGACGACGAACAAGAAGCGGCGGCAAAGGAGCAACTGGAACCCCCGACCGGGGAAGAAGCGACATGGCCAACCCGACTCGTCACCGGTTTGGCGGGCAGCGGCAAATCGATGGTGCTCCTCGCCCGGGTGCAGCTGCTAGCCCGGCTGCGACCTGGCTCGCGGATGTTAGTCCTGACCCATCACCCCGCGCACGCCGCAGAGCTGGAGCATCGTTTCCACCGGTTGGCAGGGCCTGGGCACCCGGTGGAATGGCTTGGGTTTCATGCTTGGATTCAGCGGTTTTTTGATCCTGAACCCGAGATTCTTAGCAATCGGGAACGGGCGC
>CAZSPO010000104.1:0-10243 GCA_964608775.1 uncultured Chthoniobacterales bacterium
ACGCCAATCCACCCACGAACTTGCCGAACGTCTCACGAAAGAAATCGGGCACCTTCGTGAAGCCCTGGCCCGTGAGCAGTCGGTAAATTCTGCTCCGACCGCCTCTGAGTCTAGCGAGGTGTTGGCGCTCAAACAGGAAAATGAGAAAGTCCGCAGCGAACTAGTCGAGGTGCGGCTGGAGTTGGTTGCCGCCCGGGAAGCCCAAGTAACCAACCAAGCCGGTGCCCGCCATTTGCAGGCTTCGATTGAGGATCGCGACGCCCGGATTTCGAAATTGGAGAAGCAAGTCGCAGCGGGCGAGGCCGAGCAAGATCGGTTGTTTGACCAATACCAAGAAGCTCGCCAGCAGCTTAACCAGAGCCGCAAGCATGTCGAAGCCGCTCGCGGAGACCTCCGGAAAGCCGAGGAACAGATCGCCGCGCTCACAGCCGAATGCGACCGCTTGCGTCGCGAAGCCGAGGCGGTCGCCCTCCGCGAGGCGACCGCTGCCGAATCCGCCGCCACCGCTGCCCAGGCTGAGGTCGAACAAAAGCCGAGGGGCTGGGCAGGCTCTTTCCGACTGCTCGGTCGACGGAGCGAGGATTGACCCAAGTGTAAGCCCAAGTGTGGGCCTTCGAGGGTGTTCCCGTCAGAAAATCCCGATTCGTTCCGGCAACGGGTCGGCTTGGAAGGCTTTACGGTCGGCCAATCGCAGCAGCAGCTCCATTTTGACCGCTTGACAGGCCGGGTCGTCCCAGCGGTTGTGGGTCTCATTGGGATCGTCGAGCAGGTCGTATAATTCTCCCCCATGCCCGCCGTGCGCGACGATCAACTTATGAGTCGCCGTCCGCAGCATGCTGAGAAAAATGCGGCCCCCATCCGGATTACTATTCGCATACTCACAATAGACATCCTCCCGATGGGACTCTGTCTCCCCGGTGAGCACTGGCCAGAGCGACTGGGTTTGCATGGCGCCCGGCACCGGAATCCCGGCCGCGTCCAAGAGAGTGGGGGCAAGATCGGAGAGCTCGACCAAGGTCTCCCGGCGGGTCCCACCTGGGATCACCCCCGGCATTGACACAATCAACGGCACCCGAATGGCCGCATCATAGAGAAACGGGCCTTTGATGTATAACCCGTGGTCGCCCAGCATTTCGCCATGGTCAGAGGTGAAAATCACCAGGGTGCGCTCGCGTTGGCCGGTGGCTTCCAATGCGGCCAACATCCGCCCCACTTGCAGGTCGATCCAATCGCACATGGCCCAATACCCGGCCCGCAGCATGCGATGTTCGTGTGGATCGCCGAGATCGGAGGTGTCATAGCCGCCGAGAATCGCTTTCCCCTTTTTTTCAGGGCTCGGCCTATGGCGTTTCGCTTGCCAGACCGGTTTGTTATCCAATTCGCCCGGCTGATAATTCGGCAAGGGAATTTCATCCAACCGCTCGAGGTAAGGGGCGAGATATTCATCGGGTGGATCGCAGGTAAAATGCGGATCAAAAATATTCACCGAAAAGAGCCAGGGTTGCGGGGAACCGGCGTAGCGTTGCATGAAATGAATGGCCTTCTCCGCGCACCAAAAGGTCTGGTGCAAATGGGGCGGCATGCCGTGATGCACCCCGGTTGCATCTTCGCGCAGCGGGGTTTCGATTCGATGCCCCTGCTCCTGCACCCATTGATTGTAAGCGCTTGAGCGGTAATCGGGCGAAGGGGCGTGGTCCCAGTGGAATTCGCTGTGGATATAGCCGTCATCAATCCGGCGTTCGCAGCCTTGCACGACCTGCAACTCGCGGGGCAGCTCCCACCAGCGGTCTCCGAGCAAATGCCGCCGGTTGCAGGCGCTCAAGTGGAGCTTGCCCGCCAGCCCGCATTGATAATCGTGGTCAGCCAGGATGCGGGTGACGAGCCGTTCCGTTTCCGGGATGCACTGGCCATTTTGCCGGAGGCCGTTCGTCGCTGGATAACGACCGGTGAGGAAGGCTCCGCGGCTCGGTTGGCAGAGGGGGTTTTGCGCGTGGCACTGGGTGAAGAGCATCCCTTCCGATGCCAACCGGTCGAGATTGGGCGAGTGGACAAAGGGATTTCCGTAGCAACCGAGGGTATCCCAGCGTTGGGAGTCGGTGCAAATCCAGAGGATATTCGGGCGGGAGGAGGCAGCCACCCTGACAATATCCTGAGCCGACGAGACTCGTTGCAAGCCAAGAATGGTCGCTTAACTCCCGGCGAAGGCCAGCCGCCACGTGTAATGAAAGAAGACTTCGAATTCGGTCTGTTGCAGGGTGATCAACTCTTTGAGGGCCGTCTCGTCGCCGAAACGTTGTTGCTCGGCCATTGTGGCAAACAAGTAGGGATCCCACGAAAGCTGCTTGGCCATGTTGGGAGAGGTTTCGGACACCCGGGCGTGAAGTTCGGGAAAAGAAGGATGTTCTCCCGCCTCGCGCAGCGCCCGGCGGGCGCACTCCATATCCCCCATCCGACGAAAAATCATGGCCCGCCAATAAGCGGGCGTCGGCTGCGGGAGATCCGGCAGCTCCCGGAGGGCTTCTTCGATTGCATCAAAATAATAATACAACCCGGCCCGCACGATCGGCACCGCCGCAGCATCCCGCACAGACGACTCGCCCGCGATGTCGGTGTCGGTCGTTTCCCGAATCCGGATGACTTGTTCGTAATCATTGGGTTCAGAGGGAAACAACCGTTCCAGTTTGCGGGGATGCAGCAGCAGCCGGGTCACAATATCAGAGAAAGGTTTTTTCATGTCATCAGGAGCGCAATTGTGTTAGAACGATTTCATTGGCATGAGATTGGCTACATCCCTCGCTATCAATCAATTGACGATCGCGCAGGGGGAATGGCGTCGGTCTTGATCTCTTCTCCGTCTCGATTTTCCTGCATGAACCTTACCAAAATCATCGCCGTTCTTATGCTGGGCCTCGCGACGACTCTTGCGGCTGTGCTGTTCGGTTGGTCCCAAGCTTCGTCCAAATCGTCGGCTCCTCCCTTTTCAGAGCCTGACACAGAAATGACCCGAGCTCAACCGGCGGAGAACGCCGAGGTCATCGATCTGCGTCAGACGGCTTCTCTCAAAGGTCTCCAGGTGCAGTTTGCGGGCAATGGACGAGATCGCTTGGTGGTGACCGTCCGGAATGATCGGTCCCGACCCGTGAGCATCCGGCTTCGGCCTGGCATCCTCTTGGAGCGCCAGGAGAGTCTGGGCACCGAGATCGCATTGATCGATAGGGGATATCTCAATGTTGCTGGCCGGGCGGCTGAGCCTTTCTATTTGCGCAGCGTCGCGCTGGCCACTTCCAACCACCTCACACCAGCCCCTTACCAGCTCGTCCGACGGGAGGCTCCCGATTTGGAACCCCTTTTCCGGCAGATCGCCCGGCTCCCCGTTTACTCGCCCGGTGCCGTTCAGACAGCCGTATTGGCGGTGCGGGAGAATTTGCCGCTCAGCGCATTCGCCCAATTTCCCCTGGTCGCAGGTGGCCCCCTCGCTGCTGTGGACACCGAGGCGTTTCGGGTCCCGGTGCCGGCTATCATCGGGGCGTTGCAATTACTCAAGGATGCCGGGCATCCGATGGAGAGCGTGGCGCTCAACGTCGATCCCCAGCTCCTGGTCGAAGCGATGGTCGATCCGATGTCCCGGCATCCCGCCATGAAGTTTTACGGAATCGAAGGTCGGCACGAATGGTTGTTTTGGCGAGAGATGCTCGGCAACGGTCCGCAGTCGCTCCGGCACTATGCGCTTCATGGAATCGGTCGGTTTTATCCCGAGATCGCCCTCGACATGCACCCCCGATGGATCCGCAGTCCGGAGGTCGGGCCGGTGATGCGGTCCGCCGCCATTTGTGGTTTGGCAGAGACTGGGCATCCCGACGCCTTGCCAATCCTGGCCCAACTCCAATTCGATTTTCGTGACGACCCGTCCGTGCTGAGCCAGTTGTCGGCGGCGGAAGGTTATCTGGAACAGGCGATGCACGCCCGCCTGCACGCGGCACGAAACCAACTCGTCGCCTTTCGCTACGAACCGCCCAGCCCGCGTGAGTTGGCACGAGACGAGCCGCTCGGGCCTCTCCCCCAGTGAATTCCCCCAGTAATCCCCCTGCCACCATGGTCGGCAGCCATCACATAGATCGTGCTTTTCCCCCGGTCGTGCGTTAGGCTTTTTTCTTACTTAACCCGGCAATCGTGCGCCGGAGAGGAATCGTCGTCGGAACCGGAGGCCTTCAATCCCCAGTCCGGCCCGGCACAGGCGTCCTCCCACGGCGGCGGCTGCGTATCCTTCCGTGGAGCCAAACTATGCAATGCGACGTCTGTAAGAAGAAACCCGCCACTGTTTTCCTTACCCAAATCGTTGAGGGCAAAATGCAAAAGGTGAATCTTTGCGAGCCTTGCTCCAAAGAGAAAGGGGTGGCCGATCCCACCGGCTTCGCCCTAACCGATTTGCTTCTCGGCGTTGGCAGCGCGGACGAGGTGGATAATCCAATCGGCGGTCTCCGCTGCCCCGCCTGCGGATTCAGCCAGGCCGAACTAAAAAAAACAGGACGCCTCGGCTGCAGCGTCTGCTACGACACCTTCGAAGAATCCCTTCAACCCCTCCTGAAAGCGATGCATAAAGGCCTGATCCACCAAGGTAAAGTGCCCGCACGCGCTCTCCGCGCTCATCAGCAGGAAATGCAAATCCGCGATCTTCAACGCGACCTCAATGCCGCAGTCGCCGGGGAGAATTTCGAAGCCGCCGCCAGTATCCGTGACCAACTCCGCCAACTGGAACTCGGGCTAGGACAAGACTCATGAAATTCGATGAGCTAATTCAGCGCACGGGCGAGTGGCTTCAAGAAAAAGGGCCGCAACACCATATCGTCATCAGCAGCCGGATTCGGTTCGCTCGGAACCTGCGTCAGCAACCCTTTCCCGGCTGGGCCAAAAAAGGGGAGCGCATCGCCATTCTCGACGAAATCAAGCCCTACGTGGACGCCCTGCCGATGATGAAGGCGGGCTTTTCCGAAAATCTCCAAGATCTTACCGCGCTCGAACGCCAAGTGCTCGTTGAACGCCATCTCATTAGCCGCGAACATGCCGCCAAAGGCCGCGGCAGCGCCGTGGTGATGAGTGCCGACCAATCGTTGAGCATCATGATTAACGAGGAGGATCACCTTCGGATGCAATCCATCCGACCGGGACTTCAACTTTACGAAGCCTTTTCTAGTCTCGATACCATCGATTCCCGGTTGGAAAATGACCTCGATTTCGCCTTCAGCCCGCAGCTTGGTTACCTGACCGCCTGCCCCACCAATGTCGGCACCGGTATGCGAGCCTCGGCCATGCTCCATTTGCCAGCCCTCGTTCTTAGCGAGCAAATGAATCCGGTTATCCAAGCCGTTAACAAAATCGGTCTCGCCGTCCGTGGTCTCTATGGCGAAGGAACCGAAGCCCTCGGAAATCTATTCCAAATTTCCAACCAAACCACCCTCGGCGAAAGCGAAAAAACGATTACCGACCGGCTTGTGAAGGTGGTCAAGCAGGTGATTGAGCACGAAGAAAATGCTCGGGACAACCTGCTCGAACGCCAGCGGATCACGGTCTTCGATCAGGTCGGCCGCGCCTACGGCATTCTCGGTAACGCCCACGCCATCACGAGCAAAGAAGCACTCAACCTGCTTTCCCTCGTCCGGCTCGGGATTGACCTTGGTTTCTTCGACGCAAGCCATCGGTTTACAACGGACAAATTGCTCATCGACACCCAGCCCGCCCATCTCCAGCGGGAGTCCAACAAGAAGCTAGCTGCCGAAGCCCGCGACATGTTGCGCGCTGACACAATCCGCAGACGACTCACCTCCATTGCGTCTCCCGATTACACCGGCCTGCCGCCGGTCTCGGAAGAGTCGGACGAACCCTCTTCAGCCCCAGATTGAGCCAGGATAGGGGCTAGTTCGCACGAGAGTGGAAAGGATTTGGAGAAAATGAGCCCTGCCCACAAAAAGCAGCTCCTGACCCATCTGGAAGCTCACTGGCTTGAAACTTGAGTTTCTTCTCAATTTTGGAGATGAACTCATGAAAAATGGCATCACGCGAACGATCAATGGAAACCTCGAAGAATCGCTTTGTGCCTTCGTGCCTTTGTGAGAGACAAATCAGAACAAGGCGGTGCTGGACAACGTCGCTAAGGCACCGTGCCAGACCTTGACGTTCGCCTCCCCCCAGATCGATTTTTTTTAGTCGCTTGCAACGGAACGGCTTCCACCCCAAGCTGCCGCCACCATCCAATGACTTCCCCCGATCCCGTTGCTCCCCGATGGTCGGCTTACGCCGGGTGCGCCCTCACGTTGGGACTGCTCTGGTATTTTCTTTTTGCCTGGTTTCCTTACACGGCCGGTTATGAATTTTCTGATAAGAGCCTCTTTCAATTCGTCCGTAGCGGCTGGGGGTCGGGCGATGGGCAGTGGGAGCATTGCGTGCTCGTCCCATTCATTGCCCTGGGGTTGGTCTGGTGGCGGCGCAAACAACTGAGCGCCCTCCCCATCGACCCGGCCAACGGGGCCCTCCTGCTGCTGGCTGCCTCCCTCTTTTTCTACTGGGTCGGCTTTGTGGTCGACCAGCGGTATCTCGGTTATCTTGGCCTCCAGGGGATGACCGGAGCCGTGATCGCTTGGTCCCTCGGTTGGCGACAATTTCGAGTCCTCTTCTTTCCCTGGCTTTTCCTGCTCTTTATGTGGCCAGTCCTCTTCCTCGACAACATGCTGGCGTTTCCGCTCCGCCAGATCATGTCGGCCCTTTCCCACATCATTCTGAATGTCTTCGGCGTCGACAATATCCAGCGCGGGACCGCCATTCTTTCCGCAGCGATTCCCGCAGAGGGCGTGGCCGAAGGAGCCCGCTTTTCACTGGATGTCGCTAACCCTTGCAGCGGCATCCGCTCCCTCTTCGCCCTGATGATGGTCAGTGCGCTTTACGGTTATCTCGTCCTGCCGACCTCCCGCTTCTTCACCGTGTGGCGCGAAAAATCGGCGTGGCGCGATTTCCTAGCCTCCGGAGCCGACGCCTGGCGGCAGTGGGTGATTTTTGCCTGTGCCTTGCCCCTTGCGGTGGCGGGCAATATCCTTCGCATTCTCCTCCTCACGTTCGGGACCATGGCGTTCGGCTCGGAATTTGCCATCGGCCTCTCCGAGGATGACCCTTCGGGTTTCCATATGTTTGCCGGTTTTGCCGTGTTCGCGCTCGCCCTCGTCGGGATGGTGGCCTTGGGGAAATTGCTCGTGGTGCTTCCCACCTTCCTGGACCGTCTCCGTCGAGGGGAATGGCGTTCCAAACCCGGAGGCGAAGAAGAATCGGTGATCACTTACTAACCCGCCCCCTCCCCGTCCATCATGTCGCTCCCTTTCCGCTCCCTCGCCCTCCGTATCGGCGTTCCATTAGCCATGGGAGCCGTGACAATCGCCCTCTGCTACGCCGCTCCGGTCACCAGTCAGATGTCACCGCCGGGTGTCAACCTGGAGCTCCCGGTCTTCGTCGGGGATTTCATGGGGATGGCTCAGGAAATCTCCATTGGCGAACAGATGCTTTTGCCTGAAGACACGGGAATTGTCCGGCGTCATTACAGCGCCTTGGACGGCGCACAGATTATCGCCTCGATCGTCTTGGCTGGAGAAGATGCAAGGAGTATTCATCGGCCCGAAATCTGTCTGCCGGCGCAGGGTTGGAAAATCAAAGGAGCCCGAGTCATCCGGGTGCCGGTGGGTGATGCGCAACGCCCGACGGAGCTGATGGCGCTGACTTTGGCCCGGCCCGTGCAACTGGGCGATGGCCGGACCATCGAACAACAGGCGCTCTATGCCTACACGTTCGTGGGGGAGAACAAAACGACGGCTCACCATTGGGAGCGGATTTTTCTGACGAGCTACGACCGGTTGTTCCATGGGCAAAATCATCGGTGGGCGTATGTCGCCTTCTTGGTGCCGATGCCCATTGACCCCAAGACCGGGCGGTCCGCTGAGGAACCGGCTCGCGCCATCTTGGAAACTTTCCTCCGGGAGTCCGGAAGCACCTTTATTCCGCTCGGCAAACAGTCATGAGGTCCGGCGGAGGGTCGGTCTGGCTCTGGCCCTGGATCGGCTGGGCCGTCGCGGTCAGCCTTTCCCTTCTCGTGCTCGGCCCGGTCATGCATGAGTCGGATCAGGCGTCACTCGTGAGCGGGATGACCGCCCTAGCGAACGGGGAGGCCTCGGTGGTCGGGGCGACCTTCTATAATTACGACAAGCAGTATGGCAGCTATTGGCTCTTGGCCGGGCTCCGGAAGCTGATGCCGTTTGGCGATCCCGTGTTGCTCGGCAACCTAGCGGGCATCACGGTTTTCTGGGGAGGGGCCGCCCTGCTCCTCCTCCGTTGGCCTCCCCGGACCACGGGTCAATCCTGGGCGGCGACCGCCCTCTGGCTCACCCCGGCTTTTTTGCAACACAGCCCTTTTCTCGCCTCAAACTTCCTGGCGGCCGGTCTTCTGATGGCCTCCGCAGCAGCATGGTCATCCGTGACCCTCTGGAGCCGCCTCTTGTCGGTTGGTCTGGCGGGAGTCGCCACGGCCTGTCGCGCCGATGTCCTGGCGGTGCTGCCGCTCCTCACCTGGGTCTTGCTTCCCAGACGGAAGCTCGCCACTTGGCTCCGGCAACCGTGGCTCTGGGCCTTCGCCGCCGGCGGTCTGGTCGCCTGGGTCATCGGCAAAACGGTGGCTGGCGCATCCAGTCGGCTTTTTTACGATCCTTTTTTTGTCCCGCAAATTTTCGCGGCTTACACGGTGTTCGGCATCGGCGGAACGCTTTTTCTTCTGGCCGGTTGGGAGGGGAGTTGCCTGACGCAAGCCCTCCGTCGGCCCGGTTGGACACGGCGTTGGCATGCCTTGGCCGGAGCCGCTGTTCTCGGACCAATTTTCCTGTTTTACAGCCTGCAAATGTTCAGCACCCGGCATTGGGTTACGGGCCTCACCGCGCTCGGACTTCTCGCGCTCCATCGTCGGGGGGCGGTCTGCTTTGGCGGGCGCAGCGGGCGGGTCTGGGCCACCCTGGCTTTGATTGCCGCGTTAGTCGGGCTTGGAGTGGGAGTCCGGCTGCCGTTTCCTGATCGGCCCTCTCTGGTGTTCGGGGCAGGCACCGCTTTCCCCACCGCCGACGGCGAGCAAACGATGGGCGGCTATGCTTGGCGCCTCTGGGAGATGCGCACCAGCGGCTTTGCCCACGATCATAACCATCCGCTCTGGCAAGCGGTGCGGGATGCCGATTACCTCGCCGAAACAGATGGCCGGGTCGCCGTGGCGACCAGTGGGATGCACGCCTATTTCGAGCTCGCTCTTCGGTTGCGTGGCCTTGGTTACCGACGCATCGCGGATGCCGATGTCGCAAATGAAAAGGCGGGCTTTCATGTCGACAGCCGGTCGCTGCTCCGGGATTCCCCGACTTTGGGGTCGGCGCAATCTGTGACCGGCTATACCTGGATCGACGGGCGGAATTTCGTCCCCGTGTCGAGCCCGACGGGCGACATCGTCGTGTTGCGGGCGGAACCGGGGGAGACCCCTGACTGGTTGCTCCGGCGGGCGGCTTTGGCTCGGGCGTTTGGCGGCGATGAATTTCTAGAGCTGGCGGACTGGGAAGAACTGGCGGATTACCCTGGGCACACCGCCGTGATTTTCCATCCAGATTGGCGGGGGGATCCGGCGGCTGAACCGTTTGTAGCCGACCGGGGAATGCTTCTCCCAGGGCCTTCCGCCTTCGTGGCTGGTGCGCGATCTGTGCCCCGCCTGCTTCAGGAGTTGGAGGCGCACCCTGGCCCGTGGCGGGCGGCGGTCAGTCGTCTACCGGCTTACATGAGTGTCGGGCAGATGCGCGGAGAATGAAGGGCCGATCCACAGAGGGTGAATGCGTTTCGATACGAAATCGCCTAAACGGGGTCGCCCTGCGGGAAAAGCTGAAGCAGGCGACCGCGAGGTTTTGGATCGAGAGGGCTTCGAGTGGAAGAGCCTGAGTCGTCCGTCAGGCCGTTGACTTCAGGAGGAATGATGGTTGACTGGGATTATGGCGTTGTTGGAAGACCGAGTCGATCGATTGGAGGGCACGTTTGCGTCGTTTATGAACGAAAGTGCCAAAAATCTTGCGGCTATCCACGAAAGCATCGCGGAAATCAGGCTCTCGAACGCCCGGACCGACCGGCAACTGCTCGCCCTGCAGCAGCAAGCGAATAAAATGTGGGAGCAGGCGCAAAAGGACCGCGAACTGGC
>CAZSPO010000105.1:0-10229 GCA_964608775.1 uncultured Chthoniobacterales bacterium
GGTAAAGAGTACCCGGGTGAAGAATAATTCCATCCGGGCCTATTTCCAGTTCTTCCAAAATTTGAACGTCACAGGCGGGCCTTTTTCATGTTCGGGCGATTCTCTCTCCCAACCGAGACCCGCTCGCCTGAACTTCGTGCTCTGCATAAAAATCTGAGGTTTCCCCCTTTTTCATCGATTGGGCTCAAACGGGAAGGCGACGGAGGAACGCGCCCCAGCCCGGCTCACCGAGCACCCGCCCGTCGCGGGCCACGATCCGGCCGCGGACGGTGACGAGTTCGGGTCGACCGATGATTTCCCAGCCTTCATACGCGTTGTAATCGACCGCCTGCTCTTGGTCGGCGGCGCGGATCACTCCCTTCCAGGCGGGATCCCAGAGGACAAGATCAGCGTCGGCTCCGGGTTGAATCACCCCTTTTCGAGGGTAGAGACCGAACAGCCGCGCCGCCTTTGTGCTGGCGACATCCACGAATGTTTCCAGTTCCAGCCGACCCGCCGCTACCCCGTGCGTGTAGAGCAGCTTCACCCGGTCTTCGATCCCGGGAATGCCATTGGGGATGCGGGTGAAATCGTCGCGCCCCAAGATTTTCTGAGTGGCGAAATCGAAGGGCGCATGGTCGGTTGCGACAGTTTGGATGACGCCCCGAGCGAGGGCGTCCCAGAGCGTCGCCTGATCTTCCTGCGACCGGAGCGGGGGTGACATGACATATTTTGCTCCCTCGAAATTCGGGCGCTCAGCCTCCTGCCCATCGAGCAGGAGATATTGAATCAACGTCTCGATTTGTACGGTCACCCCCCGTTGCCGGGCTTGCAAGGCTTCTTCCAATGCTTCGCGGCAACTTAAGTGAACGATGTAGACCGGAGCACCCGCCAGCTCCGCAAAGGCACAAAGTTGATGAACCCCGGTCGCCTCAACTCGCGGAGGACGGCTGGCGGCGTGGGCTTCGGGTCCGGTCCGGCCTTCTGCCAGTAACTCCGCCTGACGAGCCGCGATCAGACCGGCATTCTCGCAATGGGCGGTGGTTAACACCCCGAGCTTGCGGGCCAGGACAAGCGTCTCGTAGAGGGCCCGGTCCTCGATTCCCAACGCCCCGGCGTATGCCAGAAAGACTTTGAAGGAGGTCACCCCGTCCGCCACGATTTCGCGAAGTTGATCGGGTGTGTCGGCGTCAAAGCGGGTCACCCCCATGTGAAAGCTGTAATCACAAAGGGCGCGACCTTCCGCCTGGGCTCTCCAGGTGCGGTAGCCTTCGATTGTCGGCGTCCGACTGTCCGGGCAGCACATTTCGAACAGGGTGGTGGTCCCCCCGGCCACCGCTGCCCGGGTCGCCGTGGTGTAGTCGTCCTTCGCGTGGGTGCCCATGAAGGGTAGATAAATATGCGTGTGCGGATCAATGAATCCGGGGAAAAGATAACGCCCGCCGCCATCGATCACGGTGGCTCCGGGGGGCGGCAGAATTTCCGGCGCTACCTGGGTCACCCGGGTCGCTTCACAAAGGACGTCAGCCACTTGACGCGAATCGGCATTCACCACCGTGGCACCGCGAATTAGCAGGGTCATTAATCGCAAACCATGACCGAACCCGCTCGGAGGCGCGAATCGAAAATGCGACGCCCTCACTCGCTCGTGTTCCGCCCATCCCCTGCCCCGCGCATTGACACTTCCGGGCCTTCCTCTTAATTCGACCGGGATGTTTATCGTAAGTGGCGGCATGCCAAAGTCCGGAAGCAGCCTGCTGCATCGTCATGCCATGCAATTGCTCGCCTCCCAATATGGGTGGGAAGGTCAGCGAGCGTTTGAAGCCTGGGCAATGGCCCGGCCTGGCAGCGGGGAGGGAGGATTTCCAGGCGACGGCTGGCATTTGGAAGCCGCCGTCCTCGACGCCCTCGCCCGTGAGCACGGTCCTTTTGTCATTAAGACCCACGCCTCTTATGACGTGCTCGCCCCCGCCCTGAGCGGATGTGAGTGCCGATTTCTCTTTTCTTACCGCGATCCGCGCGATGTGGTCTTGTCGGCGCTCGATCATGGCAGACGATCCCGGGCGCGAGGGGAATCGCATTTCGCCGATTGCCTCGATCTGACGAGTGGGATCATCTCTGTTCGCCATTGGTGTGCGGAAGCCATGCCGTGGTTCGCGGCACGGGCCGTGTTCCGCTGCGCTTACACGAGCCTGGTGGACGAGTCGTTGATCGCGGTCACCGCTCTGGCCGGCTTTCTCGGTCTTGAACCGGCCGCTTCCCTGGCCGCTCGTTCGGTGGAAGAAGAGCAGCGGCATCGTCAAATCGGCCGGGACCAATTGAACATGGGCAAATCATCGCGTTGGGCCGATGAACTCACGAAAAAAGAGCAGCGCCGTTGTCAACGCGATTTCGCCCTCTGGCTCCCGATTCTCACCCGACCGGAGCCCTGGCGCTCCCGCCAGCCCCGGAAGTAAAGAAGATCACCTCGTGCAGGCGGTA
Source organism: uncultured Chthoniobacterales bacterium (assembly GCA_964608775.1). Classification (GTDB taxonomy): domain Bacteria; phylum Verrucomicrobiota; class Verrucomicrobiia; order Chthoniobacterales; family CAZSPO01; genus CAZSPO01. The sequence goes on from CAZSPO010000105.1 coordinate 2,461, forward strand.
AGCCGATTTTTTGGCGGGGGCATTCGGAGGGCACTCCCCCCCTGTTTCATAAAACCCGTCGTGTTTGCTTGATCTATTTGCACAGGGCGTTGTCGTTAGGTGGTTGTGTATCACAACGGCTTCAAACTAGTGTCGCCCGCCAAAATAGGGGCTCCGCCCCTCCGGGACGGACACGGCAGCAGAGTGACGTGGTTTCATTCAGCAGCTGTTTTGTGGGAAATCCCGCTTGAGGCCGGGTGCGCTCGGCCCTAACCATCCGATATGGCAGGGCTTCCTTTGCAACGAACACGTGAATGGTTGGAACAACAGGAACACCAATTTCTGGTGCCTTACGCCCAGTTTTCCGATTCGACCGGGGGACGATTGCATGAGGAACCTCGGCATCCGATCCGGAGCGATTATCAGCGGGACAAAGCCCGGATCATTCATTCGCAAGCGTTTCGACGGTTGGAATATAAAACGCAAGTCTTCCTCAATGGCACCGGTGATCACTTGCGCACCCGGCTCACTCACACCATCGAGGTTGCATCGGTCTCCCGTTCCATCGCCCGTGGCCTCGGGTTAAATGAAGATCTCACCGAGGCGATCGCTCTGGCACACGACCTGGGTCATCCCCCCTTCGGCCATTCGGGTGAGGAAACCCTCAATAGTCTGATGAAGGGACAAGGTGGGTTCGAACACAATAGTCAAAGCCTGCGTATCGTCACACTTTTAGAACAAAAATACCCCGCGTTCCCCGGTCTCAACCTCACGCACGAAGTCCTCGAAGGCCTCCGCAAACATCACCGGTTCTTTGACCCTCCCCCAAAAAAAGGGGGGGAAGCTTACACCTGCCCAAGCCTCGAAGCGCAGGTGGCAAATTTGGCCGATGAAATCACCTATTACAGTCATGATCTCGACGATGGTCTTGATGCGCGTCTGTTAGAAATGGAAGCGCTCAGCCAGCTTGCGCTTTGGCAGGAAACGACCGAGCGGGTGCGCGAACAGTTTCCGGATCTGGAGGGGCCGTTGCGCGACCGGTATGTAATTCGCTGCCTGATTGACCGTGAGGTCGCCGATGTCGTGCAAACCAGCGCCCAGACCATTGCAGATGCGGGTGTCACCGATGTCGAAGGAGTCCGCCGTCAACCTCGTCCGCTGATTCGTTACAGTGACGACTTGCTCAAAGCGAACCGTGAATTGCGCAAATATCTTTATGCGAGCATGTATTATCATCCCCGCGTTAATCAACTTCAGCGGGACGCTTGCCAAATGCTAGAGAAAGTGTTCGAAGCTTATCTTCGTCAGCCTGGTCAATTGGGCGAGGGCCATGCCGCCCGGGTGAGCCAGGAGGGGCTGCATCGGACTGTGTGCGATTACTTGGCGGGGATGACCGATCGCTATCTTTTGGATGAATACCACCGGCTCTACCCTTCCGCCCCCGCACTTCCGCTTGATTCGGCTGGATTTCCTCCATTGCGCGGAGTTGTCACGGCCCGGCGATTGGTGGAATAAGCTCCGCGTCGGCGAGCACTTTGGAAAACCGAATTTTTAATTCACCCGGCCCTCGCTCTTCCCATTCCACCCCGGTGATCTGGTATCCGTGCCGGATGAGAAATTGAATCATGGCGGGATAACGATTCATGGATTTCACCTCGATCTTTTGAAAACCGGCCGTGCGCACCCAGCTCTCCTGTGCTGCCAACAAAGCCCGGGCGACTCCACCCCGTCGCTCCGATGGAATCACCCCGCCTAGCCAGCTATAAAATGTCTCGGGTGAAATCGGATAACCCGCTTTGAAGCCGAGAGGTTGTCCCTTTCGTTTCGCAATCAGTAAATGCGGCACGCGGTCGCTCATCCGCCTGGTAAATTCTTCACGAGTGACCTGCGCTGGAATCAACTCCGGCACCAACCGAGCGACTGCGAGGGTTTCGTCGAGGGTGGCGGGCACGATTTCAAAGTCCGGGGCACAACGTTCTTGCATAAGAGAACTCTCCTTGGAAACCGGTCCGTTGCCAAGAATTAGTCCCCCGCCAAAATCCATTCAGGCAATTGAACCCGGACGCGGGCTCGGAGCCGGGCGAGCAGGCTGTATAATCCAAAGTAAGCGCGGTTCACATAGAGACTGTCGGCTGAGCCACGAGCTCCCCTGGCATTTTTCAGAATGCTGTTTCCCCGGTTGCTTTCTCCCATTTGATAGATTGCCTCCATGAAACCGGGTTCCCCGAAATCAAAGACTTCTGCTCGAAACGGACGGGCCAACAATTCGATGGAGCCTTCCACCACTCGTTGAATCTCGCGCTGTGCTTCCGGGGGATCGGTTGGCAATAGGATACCCATTCCTTCCAAGGCTTCCCGCATCGCTTCCGGATCGCATGATAGACGCGGATCAAGGAAGCGGAATTGCCGTTGATAAAAACCTTTTTCCAACGCTTTGGTGCAGCCAAAATCCAATACGCATAGCCCGGCTTCGCTAACCAGAAAATTGCCCGGATGCGGATCGGCATGGAAGAGATGCAGGGTATGAATTTGATGATGATAGAAATCCCAAAGCGCCTGACCGGCCCGATCCCGCGTCGCATGGTCGACGGCGCTGTCGGCAAATCGGTCTAGGGCCACTCCTTCCATCCAATCCATTGTCAACACCCGCCGGGTGCTGAGATCGGGATAGTATTTTGGAAAATGCAGATGGGGAATTCCCTGACAGGCGCTCGATAGCTCCTGCGACCGTCTCAATTCGAGGGTGTAATCGGTTTCTTCGAGCAAACGTTTTTCGACCTCTTGGAAGTAATCGGCCACATCCCGTTCTCGCAACCCCATGATTTGCAGGGCGATCGGTTTTACCACTCGCAGATCGCTGCGAAGGCTGTCAGCCACACCGGGGTATTGGACTTTCACCGCGTAGGTCCGACCTCCTTTTTCTGCTCGATGCACTTGGCCAATCGAGGCTCCGTGGGCGGCTTGGCGGGAGAAGGAATCGAAAAGTTCGAGCGGTTCCCGTCCGAATTCCCGTCGAAACGTCCGGACGACCAAAGGGTAGGAGAGAGGGGGAGCCGAGTATTGTGCCTGGGCGAACTGGGTGGCATAAGCAGGAGGGAGCAGATTTCTGTCGATGCTCAACATTTGCGCCATTTTTAGCGGCCCGCCTTTTAGCTGGCTGAAAGTTTTGTAAACATCGTTGGCATTGGCTTCGTGCAAGGCTGAGGCATCCGATTCGCCCGAGATCGCCCGGCGACCATAATGCTTGAGGTAGTTGAGGCCGACCTTGGCTCCCGTGCCCGCCAGGGCCGCCATGCGCCCAATCGGAGAACTCTCCATGCGGTCTTGCCCGGTGGTTTCCCCTTCAAACTCCCCAACCGAACCGTTCACGAACGGGACTCCCGCGAGCAGCGGCTGCCCGCCATTGGGTGGGGAAGCAGGAATTTCGCCAGATCGAATGCGGAATCGAGCACTTGCGTCCGGATCAGGTCGAACGCTACCCCCACCGACTTTTCAATAAAGGCGTCCGTCCGTTGAAACCCGTCGCTTTCATCCTGCAAATGAAAATCAATGACCCCTCGGAATAGCAGATAGAAGCCGTTGGGATACAGGTCGGCAATCCGTCCGCGCCCAGCAATCTCGCCATTTTCGAGTCCGAGTTCCACAAGCGTTTTGGCGAAAATCTTGAAGCGATTTTCAAAGCGACGCAAAAATGGCGGTCGGACAAAGACCCCGATTTCTGACAGTCGGAGGAGGAACAACGATCGTTCCCCGAGCGAAGCTTCGCAAAAGGCGAACAGAAAACCGAGGAACCGCTGTTTGGCTCCAAATGATTCCCATTCGCCCCCGGATTCGACTGACTGAAGCACCCGATCCAACATCGATTCCCAATGACCCGCCTCAACGGCGTGAAAGGAAGGGAACTCCTGAAAAAACGCCCGTTCTTCGATACCGAGATCACGGCAAAATCGGTAGACAGAGGCGGGGGGCAGCCCGTGCTCAAGGAGATGCGCGATATAAGCAGATTGGATTTGGTGACGAATTTCCATCAATGGCAATACGCCCGGCGCGACTAGAACGATACGGGATTCGCAGTAAAACCTTTTCCGGGCTCAATCGGGCTAGATCGGTGTCAACTGAAACACGTGGGTCTTGGGATGGCGCAGGGCATTGATCTCGGATTCCTTGGCTTGAATCCGTCCATCCAAGATCCCCATCTCCCGTTGGCGGGCTCTCTCAGCCGCTTCCACGTCCGGCAGCCATTCGGGCAGCGAGTAATGGCCGACCTCCCTCCATTTCCGGTCAAAGAGGGCGTTTTTTTCCTGCACAGCCATCCAAAGAGCGGCGACTTGGGTGCGGGTGGGGCCGGCGACAAAGTTTAAATCAATCCCCTCCTCCAGCTCTTCACGTCTGAATGGACCTGCCGCCTCGCCATCGATGGATAGAATGTATTCGTCCGCCGTCAGCCCGGTGATTCGCAACCGGTAATCGGCGAGATCTTCGAGCAGGGTGACGCCGGGAAAGAGAGAAATTTGATGCACAGCGTCTGGCAGAGGCATCGGCAGTTGATCGTCCAAGCGCCGAAACACCACGACGCCCTCGGGGAAGGCGTCCGGTTCAGCCCATTGGATTTTGCAACCATCGGCCTCGACCGTTTGGCGGTTGGCCGCATCGAGATGGGCCACACTGCGCATCGGCGGAGCGTTCATCCCTTTCAAGATCGCCCAAGCAATCACGAGATGCCCTCCGGCTGTTGGGTGGATGCCATCGAGGGTCAGCTCCTCATTTTCGCCGCCCAGCAAGCCGACCGCCCGCCCAGCATTGATGGCTGCCAAAAACGGGGTATGCACGTCGGCGCATGGAATTTTGGCGGGGTGCTCGCGAAGCACGGCGGCGAATTGGCCCAGGGTGCGGTTGAAAGCGCTGCCGCCTGGTTCATCCGGCTCGGCGCGTTCCTCGCCCGAAGGGGTGCACCAGATAACCCGGGACCCGATTTTCCGGAGGGCGCTGTAAAGCAGGTGAGCGTTTTTTTCGAAAGTATCCAGAGCCGCCTCGCCACCGCGGGCGTCATTCATCCCAAACATCACGATCACATGCGACGGGTCGAGCGGGGTAATATCCCGGGCCACACCCGCCTTGATGCCTCCCCGTTGGCGCAAATCCATGGTGTCGCCGTTGAGGCCGACATTTCGGAAGTGAACCGGCCAATCGGGAAAGCGGGTGAGCACGTAAGCCTCGATGAGATTCGCTGCCACCCGTTGGGCCATGATGTTATCGCCAAGAAAGACCACGGTTGTCTCCTTCTCAGTCAGGAGAAAACGGGGAGGCCGTTCGCGGGTCGGCTTTTTGTTGCCCGGCTTCGTGGTCTCTTGAGGTGCCGCGATCGGGGAGAAAACGAGGAGCATCATCAGGCCGAGATAAATCCCACGACGGCAGGCAGAGGGGGGATCGGGCAAAGGAGCGAGCGGCATGATTAAGCGTTGACCTCCCTGTCAGGTGAAGCGGCCATCGTTGACACGACCGCAAAGGCTTCGCGGGCGGCGGCGAGTGTGGCATCGATCTCGGCCGGTTGATGGGCGGCGCAAAGGAACCAGTTGTGGTGGGGGTGAAAAAAGACCCCGCGTTTGGCCATTTCCACCGAGAACCATTGGTTCCAATGGAGCGAGCGGCATTGGGGGAAAGTGAGGAACGGAATGGCTGGCGGACCACTCACCACAGCCTCGATCCCATGCGCCCCCGCCGCTTCGACCAGCCCGTCAGCGAGTCTTTGCCCCATGGATTCCAGATGAGGCAAGACCCGATCGCGCTCCAAAATGTCGAGGGTTGCCAACGCCGCTGCCATTGACACGGCCCCGTTCCAATAGCTGCCGGTGAGAAAAACCCGGGTGGCCGCCTGTTTTAATGCCGATGAGCCGACGGTCGCCGAAATCGCATAGCCATTCCCCAACGCCTTGCAGTAACAAGCCAGATCCGGGGTGAACCCATACCGGCGATGAGAACCGCCCAGGTCCAGCCGGAATCCGGCCCGGATATCGTCGAGGATCAGGACGATCCCCATTTGGCGGCAGGCGGTTTCAATCGTATCGAGAAAGCGGGGGTCGGGCTCCACGCTCTCGGTGTAAAGGGGGTGATGGTAGGGGGTAAGAATCACGGCCGCCACTTGCCCCTCCCAACGGGTCAGTTCGCGAAGAAACCCCTCCGGATCATTCCACCCGAAGGAATGAACATGCGCACGATCTTCGCGAATCAGCCCCCCTTTGCCCGGTGTGCACCAAGCGTGCGTGCCGTGGTAAGCTCCATGGACTTGCAGGACTTTTTTGCGCCGCGTTTTTTCCCGGGCGACCTGAACCGCCCAAGAGGTCATGTCCGACCCGTTCTTGCCGAATACCGCCCAATCCGCAAAATCGACGAGGGCCGTGAGACGTTCAGCTAACTCGACCATGCGACGGGTGGGATGGTTGAAACAATTCCCGTCCCGCCGTTGACGGGCAGCGGCCTCTTCCACTTCCGGATGGTTGTGCCCGAGAATGATGGGGCCATACCCGCACATGTAATCGAGGTATTCCCGACCATCGACATCCCAATAGCGGCAGCCCGCTCCGCGTTCGGCGAAGTAAGGCATGGCACCCGGCACCATGTTGGCTGGGGTGGTGTGGCCGTAGATTCCGCCCGGAATGACTTTGGCTGCGCGCGCAAACCACTCGTGCGATTGGGGATAGGCACATCCGGGATCGATCATGGCGATTCTAATAAATACGGTTGCAGGCGTTCGAGCAAATGGTTCAACGCTTCAGCGAGCGGAATCCACCCTTTGATCACAATCTCTCCCTGACCCACGGCGGCGGCGGTATCGAGCCGGTCATCAAAGGCGTCAGCCGCCACCTCGGGCGAACGGAAAATCAAGGTCACATCCGCCGGTCGGGAGGGAGTGCCCCCACCGGTTCTCCACGGGTCGCCGCTGGTATCAATCCAAACGGCGGGTGCCCCGGTCCCGGCCAGTCGGAGCGCCGCGAGGCCTTTGGGGACCGATGGCAACTCTGCTCGAACCGCTTCGTCATACCGAACCAACGCCGCGAGCCCCCCCCGCGCCACTTGCAAAAGCATCGCAGCCCGAAGCGCCACCTGTCCGGCCCGGCTGCCGCCCGGTTTGAGATAAGTCTCCGCTCGTTCCATGAGCGCCTCGAATTTTTTGGCCAAATCCAAATGAAACAGGCCGCGCAAGGTGAAGGGCGGGATGGTGGGTTCGGCTTTGCGAAAGGTCCGGTTGAGGTGGCCGGGCGTCAGGAAGGTCAGAACGGCCGTCGGATCGCAGGCAAGCCCTTCCACCACCCGCAACCGACCGAGCCCTTCTGCCACCAAGGCCACCGAGGGACCGCCCCCAACGCGGAGCCCGAGTTTCCACGGGGCTGCCCCGGCTAGGTCGGCGGCTTCGGGATCGCCCGCCACCATCGGTTCCAACGCCGACACGACGCCGAGAAGATGAATGGCGGCAAGCGTTCGCTCGAACCAAGCCGGCTTTAAGAGGGTATCAGGGATCGGCATTTGGATAGGATATCGCCTGGGTAAGCCACGGGATTGGCGGCGGCGAGGCGGGTGCGCTGCGCCTCTGCCCAGGCCGGGGATTGTAACATGGCGCGCACCACTCTTCCCAAATCTTGCGGAGCCGTCAATGGATGGCCAAACCCATGGGCTTCCGCCCATTTCAACGTAATCCGCTCCTGAGGCATGATGCCGCCGAGCCCGTTGAAAATGATGGGGCAACCGGAAACGACGGCCTCGCAAGTGGTGCCGGTGCCGGGTCGGGCGACGAG
>CAZSPO010000106.1:0-10227 GCA_964608775.1 uncultured Chthoniobacterales bacterium
ACTGAATCACGTGCACGTCCCGTTGTGGGAAGGGGATGGAAATGCCTTCGCGATCAAAGGCTAATTTAGCCTTCTCGATGGTGTCGAAGGTCAGCGGCCAATAATTTTCTTTTGCCACCCAAACGCGGAGGATGAGATTCACGCTACTATCGCCGAGTTCGGAGACAAGCACTTCCGCGGCGGGATCGGGCAGCACCCGGGGATCTTCGGCCGCGATGCGGGCGAGCACGGCTTTCACTTTGGGCAGATCATCGGCATAGCTACAGCCGAAGGTGAAATCGAGGCGTCGGGTGGGAAGCGTGCTGTAGTTAACAATCACATCGCTCGTGATTTTACCGTTGGGCACAATGACCCGCTTGTTATCGGGCGTGGTAAGGACGGTGGCGAAGATGTCAATCTCCTGCACCACCCCCGCCGTGCCGCCGGCTTCGATGTAGTCGCCAACGGTAAAGGGGCGGATAGCCAGCATAATCACGCCGGAGGCGAAGTTCCCGAGCGACCCTTGCAGCGCCATGCTGATCGCCAGGCCGGCGGCACCGATGACCGCGATGAACGAGGCAGTCTGAATTCCCAGATTTTGGATGGCCGCGACGACCACAAACGCAACAAGCGCCCAGCGGGTAAGGTTGCCCACGAAGGAAGTAATCATCGGATCGAGCTTGCGCGCAGTTAGCAGGCGTTTGACCATCGAAGCCATCCCCTTACTCAACCAAAGCCCGATCAGGAGAATGGCGATTGACCCCAGGATACGCAGGCCGTATTCGACGCCTTGAATTTTCAGCCAATCAAGCAGATTAGTAATTTGTCCGGGAATTGCGGTAGTTAGTTCAGGAGGCATCGGATAAAGGGGTTAGAAGTGAGATTGACAACGGCCCTCATCTAAGTGAATCGAATCGAGCGCGGCAAGCCCAAGCTGTCTGAATGGACCTCAGAGCACGGCGTGAAGGCCGCGAATCGTCGGGGCGTCGAGTCGGCGGAGCATGGCGACTGAAAGTCTGACCGTGGCCAGATAGTCTTCGAGATCGATGATGCTGTTGTGCGAATGGATATAGCGGGCGGGCACACCGAGGACGACGACCGGGATACCCAGATGCGCGGCTTGAATGCTTCGGGCGTCGGTGCCCCCGCTATTGCGGACGGCGATCTGGTGGGGAATCCCCTCCTCGCGAGCGACGGCGATCGCGAGGTCGGTGAGCGGACGGCTCATGAGCGTGGTGGGATCTAGGAGCCGGATTTGCACCCCGCCCCCGAGCCGACCCTGCGCCCTCTCAGCATCGCTGCCAGGGCCGTCGTCGGCTGGCGTCCCCTCAATGATTAAAGCGGCATCGGGCCGGAGAGCAGCGGCCGCGACCGCCGCTCCCCGTGCTCCGACTTCCTCCTGCGCGGTGCCGGTTCCGAAGATGGTGGCGGCAGGGGGATTTCGACGGAGGGTTTGTAGGGTCTGAATGGTCACCGCAATGCCCACCCGGTTGTCAAAGGCTTTGGCCATCAGGCGGCAGGGATTAGCCAGTCGGACGAGCGAGCTGTCGGGCACGACGGGGTCGCCGGGCTGAATGCCGAGAGCGACCGCTTCCGCTCGGTTTGCCGCCCCGATATCGATCGCCATCTTTTCAATCGGGAGCACTTGGCGCCGGGCCGTTTCATCCAGGAAATGAATCGGGGTGGAGCCAATCACTCCGGGCACCTCGCCCTGCGACCGGGTTAGAATCCGGACTCGCTGCGCCAACAGGGTATGGGGCCACCAACCGCCGTTGGCCACAAATTCGATAAAGCCGACCGACGTAATATGCCGGACGACAAAGCCCACTTCATCGCAATGCCCGGTGATCATGAGCCGCGGATGCTCGGTTCCGCCCGCGAGGGTGGCGGTGATGTTGCCGAGTGCATCGGTGGCGAGGGGAAGCTCCGCGAGTTCGGAGGCGAAGATTGCCCGGACCAGCCCTTCGAAACCCGGAGCTCCATGGGCGTGGGTGAGTCGTTCCAGCAGGGAGAGAGCGGCGTCTTGCATAGGAGAGGAGTCAGGCGATTAATTTTTTACCAATGGCCCTGGCCGCGAGCCAGCCCAGCAGCAGGGAGAAGAAAATGAGGGCACCCAAATGGTAGAGGGCCTCGGAAAAAATCCACCGGTCCCAGGCGCTCATTTGGAGGAGGCGCACGCCATGATAGAAGGGCGAGACCTGGACAATCGCTCCCAGCAACGGACGGTCAGCGAGAGGGAAGAAGACGCCGGAAAGATAGAAAATCGGAGCGATTAAGAAGGAGTAAACGGTTTGAAACTGATTAATATTTCGCACACGAGCCGCCGCGAGCAGGCCGATGGCACCGAGGGGAATGGCCAGAAGCCCGCCGAACAGGGGGAAGAACAGAAGGGCCACCGGGTGGGCGACCAACCCGAGACAGGCGAGGACGACGCCCACGCCGAAAGCCATGAGGGCGGCGCGGATGAAGACCCAGAGAAATTCACCTAGCACCACTTCACGCACCCCGATGGGGGTGGTGAGCATCGCCTTGAAGACCGATTCAAAGGTCATCTTTACATAGAACCCGTAGCTACATTCGAAAAAGGCCGTGAAAAGGGCGGTCGTGGCGACCATGCCGGGAGCCAAGTATTGCGCATAGGAAAGCCCGTCAATTTTCCCAATGAACGGCGAGAGCCCCAGCCCCAACGCCCCGAGCAACAAGGCGGGGTCGGCCAGAGTGGGCGAGATATTTGCAAGAAAATCTTTCCGGTAAACCACCCAGTTCCGCACAACCACCTGCCAAGCCAACCCCCAAGTTCGCCGAAAATCAGGCGTCATCACGCAACTCCTCTCCGGTCAGCTTTAAATAAACGTCTTCAAGATTCGCCGGGCGCATTTGGAGCGCCATCACCCCGGCGGCGTGCTGGAGCTCAGTCAGGCTGTCGAGATCTGGTGTGCGAATGCAAACCTGCCACCCCTGCGGGTAAAGCCGGGCGACGGCGGGTAAATGCGGCTGCAATCGGGCCTCATCCGACTGCGCAAAAATTCCGACGAAACCGGGTGCATGCTGGCGAATGAGGGCGTGCGGCGCGCCGGCCTCTACGACCCGGCCATGGTCGAGAATCACGATGCGGTCGCAGAGAATCTCGGCTTCATGCATATAATGCGTGGTGACAAGCACGGTTTGGCCGTTGGCCCGGTATCCGCGGACCTTTTCCCAGAGCAGATGTCGCACCGTCGGATCGAGGCCAGTGGTCGGTTCATCGAGAATCAGAAATTCCGGGTCGGCGAGCAGAGCTCGTACAAAGGCGAGCCGCCGTTTCATCCCGCCCGAGAGCGCCTTAATTTGCGCATCATGTTTGTGGTCGAGGGACATGTGAGCGAGCAGTTCGCCGATTCTATCACCCGCAATGTGTTGGGGGACTCCTTCGAACCGGGCGTAGAGCCGCAGGTTCTCGGTGACGGTTAGTTCCTCGTCGAGGGCATTTTCTTGAGGCACCACGCCGAGTCGTTCCTTGATCGCCCGGCTGTCGCGGGCCGGGTCGAGACCGAAGACCGTGAGCGAACCGCCTGTCCGCAGCACCATGCCGTAGAGGCAACCAATGAACGTCGATTTCCCCGCCCCGTTTGGGCCGAGAAGCCCGACGCATTCGCCTCGTTCGACGGTCAAATCAACCCCGGCCAGAGCCGTAAATTCGCCGAACGTCTTGCGAACGCCGAGCGCTTCGATGATGGGAGCTTGGGAATCGGCTAACACGCGCCCGAACTAACCGGGAAAAGCCGGGCTCGGCCAGTGTTTTGCTAGACACCGTGCATTTCGTTCCCTTCGAAGGACGCTGAAAACCGCCAGCTCCCATCCGGATCTGACAATCCCCGGTCATGGGTTGCCCCCTCGATCAGGCAACGAAGCGCCATCCAACCAGACCGGCTCAATGACTTCCTCCAACGGATGAGCGCACATCCCTTTTTCATTCGATTGAAGTAGCACATGCAATCGGCTCGCCGCGCGCCGGGCGATTTCGTCATAGCCCGAGTGGCACCCGGCCATTTCCTTCCAACCTAACGCGCCGGGTGTGACATAGACACTCGCAACGCCGAAATCCTGCGGGACGCCGTATCCAGCGGCTAACAGAAGTCGGCAGAAGGAGACGGGGAAAACCACGATGGCATCGGGGGCGAACCGATCAATCCAGCGACGCAAACGATCAGGGAGCGGTCGTGACCAGTCGCATTCCGTTGAGCTGATTTGTTGCCAAACCAGTTTTGCCGAGTCTGGCAGATCAAATTTTTGGAATGCCACCGCAGCCCCGATCCGAGCGAGATTGTCACGGCGAACGGACGTTTCGAAGGTGAGAAAAGCAATCCGCTTGTATCCTCGAGCCGCGACTTGGCTGAGTGCTTCATAGACAAAATCAAAAGCACTATGGCGGATGAGATGAAATCGCAGTTCCGGTTGGGTTCTCTGCTCTTTCACCACACAGAATCGGCTCCAATCCAACTGGCTCAGCGACCTTCCGGATTCGGTTTCCGGTGGTAAGAGAAAAATGCCCTCGATCCCTTGGCTCCAGATCGTCTTGAGGGCGGCAGCCGCATTCGGCAGTTCCACATTCATCGACGTGGCGATCAGACCCAACGCCTGGCAGGCCCGGCTGAACATGGGGCTCCAGTCGGGCGTGCTCCCCGGTCGAAATCCAAGGAGGGCAACCGGGATTTGTCGAAGAGACTCGCGACGGCGATTCTGCTGACGTGCCAGCAAAGAGGCAGGGCCATTGAGTTGGTAACCAAGGCGGTTTGCAACTTCTAATACCCGCTGCCGCGTGGCAGAGGAGACTGACCCCACCCCACGCAGGGAGCAGGAAACGGTGTATTTAGATGTGGAAGCTGCCCGGGCAACATCGGCCATCGTGATCATCGAATCACCTTCGCCTAACCGATTAGGTTTTGTCCACGATTGAAATGCCGGGTTGCGTGTCAGAGTGTTGAAAAGGAGGCTTTCGGCGAGGCCCTTTGGCCTCCCAACACACACCCTTCACCCGTCGAAACCACCGCCGCTTGCCCATCCCCTTTCGGCTCTGCACTCAGATGCATCGATTTCCCTTCTCCCGCACGCTTCACACTTTCGGCATGATCGCGCTCTCCATGAGCTCCCTCCCGTTATTGTCGGCGCAGTCCCCCGGTGTTGACCTCTCTCCAGCCGAAATAACGGCATTCATGCGAAAGTATTGTGTGGAGTGCCATGGCCCGGAAAAAGAAAAAGGAAATCTCCGATTGGACACATTAGACTGGGATTTTCGTAATGCCCAAACAGCGGGACACTGGGTGGAGGTGATGGACAACCTCAATCTGGGGGAAATGCCTCCCGGAGACGCCCAACAACCTGAACCAGCCGAATCCGAGGCCATCGCCCGCTGGGTCGCAGCAAAGTTGCAAGAAGCGGAACGCATCGCAAACTCCACAAGCGGCCGGGTCCTTTTACGCCGGATGAACCGGGTCGAATACACCAACACCATCCGCGATTTGTTGGACATCCACTTCTTGGACGGGGATGGCCCGATGGCCGAATTGCCAACGGATGGTAAGGTTGATGGTTTTGATAAAGTGAGCAAAGCTTTATTGCTCGATCCTTCTTTATTGGATGCCTACCTCAAGGTTGCCCGGCAAATTGCGGACCAAGCGATCGTTTTGGATCCACCCGAATTTGAAACAAAAACATATCGCATCGAGCCGGAGACCGGCCAGATGACCGGATCGCTCTTTAACTACAAAAAAGGGGAGCACGGCATTTTTTATTACCACAGTCGCAAAATTCTCATTCCAGGAACGCTTGGATATTACCCGGGGACGAGGGTTCGCGTGCCCGCAAAAGGGATTTATAAAGTGCGCTACAAAGTCGCCGGCATTCGGGGCGAAGGAGAGGATGTTCCCGTCGAAATTCAGATTACCGATGCCGAACGAGGAAACTTGCTCACCACGGAGATAGGCGGCTCAGTCGCGGAGCCCGTTACTTTGGAAGTCGAGGCGGTCTTAGACCCCGAGATGAACCCACACATCCCTGCACTTACCTACTTAAACCCAGTCGATTACGGCGGAAATTTCACGCATAAACATCATGTCTTTCTGACGGAAATAGAGCGACCCCCCTCTGATCCCGTGCAGCTCCTCCGGGTTCAGGCCCGGGCTCGCTTGGAATCCAATAATCGCTATGGATACTCTCCGCTCTTACGCGACCGAGATAAGCATCGCACCCTTTATGTGGATGCCATCGAAATTGAAGGGCCGATCTATCCTAATTGGCCGTCCAAAGCGATGGCAAAACTCTTCCCGAACGGTCCTGCAGACGGAACCGATGCGCAGGCGGCACTCGCACAGGCTGCTGAAGTGTTTGGCCGGTTGGTGCCCTACGCTTACCGTCGGCCTGTTCAACCAGGGGAAACGGAATCGCTCCTCCGCATCGTGCAGTCTGAACTCGAAGCGGGAAGCCCCTATCTCGAAGCCATGCGGGTCGGATTGGTGGCCCTGCTCTCTTCGCCAGAGTTTCTTTTTCTCAACGAAGAACCTCCCCCAAGCGTGGGGGATCAACGTTTTCAAATTAATCCGTTCCAGTTCGCCACGCGTCTTTCCTATTTCCTTTGGTCATCCATGCCAGATCAGGCGCTGTTCATGTTGGCCGAAAATGGGCAAATCATGAATCCCAGCGTGATCCAACAGCAAGTCGAGCGAATGTTGCTGGACGAAAAGGCCAATGCATTAGTTCGCAACTTTGCAGCGCAATGGTTCAAAACCGAGGAGTTCAGCCGTTTTCAACCGGACGAACGACTTTATCGCAAGTTTTACGATCCAAAGTTTCGGGGCTTGGATCAGGATTTTCAAAGTGAACCGCTAGCCTTCTTCCGGGAACTTTTCATCACCAACGGAAGTGTCTTAGAAGTGATCGACTCCGATTGGACCATGATGAACGAGCGCCTCGCTCATTTCTATGGCGTCTCTGGTGTGGAAGGAAATGAATTTCGTCGGGTGGCACTGCCAGCTGATTCGCGCCGGGGAGGCCTGCTTGGAATGGCAGGCACCCATCGATGGGGAAGTGATGGAGTGCGGACAAAACCGGTGGAACGAGGAAAGTATATTCTCGATGTCGTATTCAATGATGCTCCACCTCCGCCTCCCCCAAATGCTGGAGAGGTTGAACCAAATATCGAAGGCGAAAACCTCACCGTCCGAGAGCGACTGGAACAGCATAAGAAAATCGAATCGTGCGCTGCCTGCCATCGCGGCATCGACCCCTACGGTCTGGCGATGGAAAACTTTAATGCCGTCGGGGAGTGGCGGGAAGTGCAGGATGGTGAGGACACCAACTGGCAGGGGAAAGCCCCTCCCATTGATGTCTCTGGGACTTTGCCGAACGGGGAAAGCTTTCAGACTTTTGACGAATTCAAAGCGGCCCTTTTCAAACAAAAGGAGCGATATTTGCGAGGACTCACCGAGAAAATGCTAACCTACGCATTAGGCCGCACTTTGGAAGCATCAGACCGCACCGCCATTGATCAAATTGTCCGTAACATGGAGCAGAACGAATATTCGCTCCGCTCACTTATCACCGGAATTACGACATCGGAACCTTTCAAAACGAAGTAGTCCAGCACACCAAACGCCACACCCTTCACCAAAAGGAACCACCTCATGAATATCAATCTAAACGCCAGACTCGATCGGCGCACCGTGCTGCGCGGGCTCGGCACCTGCCTTAGTTTACCCTTCTTGGAAGCCATGCTCCCTACCAAGGCCTTGGCAGCCGGAGCCTCGCCCATTCCAGCTCGCACAGGAATCTTTTACTTCGGCACCGGCATGAACATGCGGCTCTTCACCCCACCCGACGAAGGAAAGAATTTTACCATCACCCCCACCCTGCAACCGCTCGCTCCCTTCCGGGACCAATTGACCGTGGTTTCCGGGACCTTTCTGGAGCACGGCGGCGGACACAATGGCGACTACCCTTTTCTCACCGGCTTTGCCCGGGGTTCGAAGCGGATGGGCATTTCGGCTGACCAAGTGGTGGCCAACCAAATCGGCGATCAGACCCGGTTCGCCTCCTTGCAGCTTTCGGAATCAAAGGGCACCGGATATCCTGGGAACCTCGCCACTTGTTCCTGGTCGGAAACAGGCACTCCCCTTCCTGCTGAAAATGATCCAAAGGTGCTATTCGACCGACTCTTCGCCCCGATTACGCCGGAGGAAGCCAAACTCAATGCACAACGGTTTCGCCAACGGGCTAGCGTCCTCGATGGCATTTTGCAAAAAGCAAAGCAGTTGGAACCCAAAATCAGCGCATCAGACAAAGAGAAACTGGATGAATATTTTACCTCCATTCGCGGGGTAGAAAACCAACTGCAACGGGATATTGCCTGGGTGGATACGCCCAAACCGACGCCTGACACGCAGGGTGCCGATTTTCATAAAAAATTTACCCCGATTAGTGATCCGAAGCTCTTTTTTCAGTTGATGTATGATTTGATCGCCTTGGCCTTCCAAACCGATTCCACGCGGGTCATTACCTTTATGTGCCGGGTCGAATCCGCTGGCGGAGCATTGGTAACAAACACCATGAATAATCTCGCGGGCAACTTCCACTCGCTGAGTCATCATGGGGAAGATGCGGTCAAGCTTCGTGATCTGGCCCGCGTCGACCTCGTTTACATGGAGCATTTCAGCCGAATTCTCCACCGACTTTCTGAAATCAAAGAGGCGGATGGTTCACCCCTCCTCGACCATACCATGCTTGCTTTCTCCAGCGGGATGGGCATTGGCCATTCGCGGGACCTCTTGCCAACGACTCTCCTTGGGGGGCGTGCGCTTGGGATCGATCACCAAGGGCACCTCAAATTGCCGCCCGATACGCCGTTGGCCAGTGTCTGGCACACCGTGCTGGATCGGATGCAGGTCACCGTCCCTCAAAACTTCCAAGACTCCTCCGGGCCAGTCAAACAGTTGATTCGCGCTTGATTTGTTTTATGCAGAATCAAGGACGAGAGTTTCGACTGTCGCTTGCAGTGTTGGGTTTCCTGCTTTCTGGGGCCCTTGCACATAGCGAAACCAATCAATTGGGAATGGAATTGGTTCCCATTAATCCAGGCACGCTCCAACGGGGAATGAAGGGATTGGACAGCAAGGATCTAGAAGGGCATCGCGAGTATTTTTACTATGTCATTCCCATCCAAGGCTTTTTTGAAAATGAAGGCCTCGGGGGCGCGGGTTGGCACATCGGGGAAATCACCAAGCCTTTTCACATTGGCGCAAAGGAAGTGACGGTTGGCCAATTCCGCAAATTTGTGGAAGCGACAGGCTACGTCACCGATGCTGAATGGGCGGGTGAAGCACAGCCTCCAGGGGCTCCAATGCTCGGATTCACCCCTCCGAGAGCCATCGGGGCGGTGAAGACCTTTGAAGAACTTGATATCATTGCATCGCCAGAATATTCGTGGCGAAACCCAGGGTTTGAACAAACGGACGACCACCCTGTCGTCGGCGTTTCTTGGAATGATGCCCTGGCCTTTTGTAAATGGCTAAGTGAAAAAGAAGGTCGCACCTACCGGTTGCCCACGGAACTCGAATGGGAATACGCCTGTCGGGCTGGAACGATCGGGCAGGGATACTGGTTCGGGCCGGATCCGAACCAGGCTTATCGCTACGCCAATATTGGCACGGCTGAACTGGAGAAAGCTTACCCCAAAATGGTCTTGGAGCGTTGGATTATCGATCCAGAAACGACTCCGAGCGATGGCTTTGTTTATACGGCACCAGTCGGTTCGTTTCCGCCCAGTCCGTGGGGGCTGTTTGATATTCACGGCAATGTATTTGAATGGTGTCAGGACACCTACTCGATCACGGCCTACAAAGATTTGATTTCTGGAAATCCTAAGGATGAGTCGATTAAAGATCCGCTCATAAAACAATCACCCACGCCCGGTGTCGAAGCGAAGGTGATTCGTGGAGGTTCCTTTTATTCGGAGCCCTTCACTTTGATGGCAGGCACGCGCTCATTTTTCCTTCCAGGTGATTCCGCTTGTTACATCGGATTTCGGGTCGTCAAGGAGGACTCTTAACGCACGAAACGCGACAACTCACTATGATCAAGACTTCTATGCCATGCAAAGTTCTCCTTATCGCCCTGCTTGCTGGGCCTCTCACCCTTGCAAGCAAAGGAAACCAACTCACTCCCGAGGAGATGAACCCAGTCGAGAGAGCTGCCATTGAGCGGGCAATGGGGCTGACA
>CAZSPO010000107.1:0-10193 GCA_964608775.1 uncultured Chthoniobacterales bacterium
GCGAGGCCCTAAACCACCGGCTGAAAGCCAATCCCGTATGGGTCGCCACGCAGTGGCGAGGGCCCCATCGGGGTTCGAACGAAGTTCGAGCGGCTGGCGTTTTGCAAAGCAAAACCATCGCCCACCGCGAGCGAAGCGAGGCCCCGAAGCGAGGCCCTAAACCACCGGCTGAAAGCCAATCCCGTATGGGTCGCCACGCAGTGCGATTTGGATTGTTGATCGATTGACTTCGCCTTTCTCAGCTCGTGCCTCGTTGCGGATCGAACTCTCTCTTTCCACCGTGAATTCAAATCCCACCCCTGCTTAAGTGGGCGGCTTCGCTGATCTGGCGGAAGGGGTGGGATTCGAACCCACGGTGACATCGCTGCCACGCTCGATTTCGAGTCGAGTGCCTTCGACCGGACTCAGCCACCCTTCCTAGTTCAGAAGTTATTATCCGTCAAAATCTAGGGGCCGCAAGTCGGGAATCCGGGTTAGTCGGATTCGCCACGCCCCCACGCCTGCAGGGAGGCGGCGGGGAGGTCGGCGATGTTGACGCGAGCCCCGATACCGACAATCGAGAAAAGGGTGATCACATCCTGGGACCGCATCCGAACACACCCGTAGCTGCTCGGCGTGCCAATCGTCCGTTCCTCAGGAGTGCCATGAATGTAAATATACCGCGAAAAAGTGTTGCGGTTTTCGGGTTCGACGCCGTTCAACCAAAGGATGCGAGTCACGATCGGATCCCTCCCGGGGGCATCCACCTCGAGCACTTCTCCGGTGGCACGACGGCTTTTGAACACGGCTCCCACCGGTTGACCTTGCCCGATTTTTTGTTTGATCACGAATTCTCCCGTCGGCGTGCGGTGGCTGCCCGGGAGAGAGCCAAGTCCAAACTTCGAGGTCGAAACCGGGAAGTCGCCAATCAATTCTCCTTTCTTAAACAACAAAAGCCGCTGATCCGGAACGCTGACCGCCACCCGATGATCGCGGTCGGCGCAGCCAACCAACAGACAGGCCATGAGGCCGCCCAAGCCCATCAAATAAAGTGATCGCATTCTCGGTATGATGAGCGCATGAAAACCCTCCTCGCAAGATCGCATGAAAGATCGCATGAAAGATCGCATGGAACCGCTGAGCCCGGAAAAACTCCCCAACA
Source organism: uncultured Chthoniobacterales bacterium (assembly GCA_964608775.1). Classification (GTDB taxonomy): domain Bacteria; phylum Verrucomicrobiota; class Verrucomicrobiia; order Chthoniobacterales; family CAZSPO01; genus CAZSPO01. Next base: position 1,142 of record CAZSPO010000107.1, read on the forward strand.
AATCGCTTGCCTCCCCCGGCTTCTTCCCCCATATTTCGCGCCCTTTCCCAAGGCTGGGTTCCTCCACAGCCTGTAAATTGAACATTCCTCATTGATCCCTGCTTATTCCGCCCCAACCTGCGTCAACCTGCCTCAACCTGCCTCATTCCACGACAACCCGCGATAAACCATCCTTTTCGTTTATGATACTTGAATCGGTCACCGAACTCCTCGAAGCCGGCGTCCACTTTGGCCACCAGACGAAGCGCTGGAATCCGAAGATGAAGCCCTTCATCCTCGATCAGCGCAATTCCATTTACATCATTAATCTGGAGGAGACGGTCCGCCAACTAGAGGCCGCCTGCGAATTTCTCGCCGAGACGGTTCGCAACGGCGGCAAAATCCTCTTTATCGGCTGTAAAAAGCAGGCTCAGGAAGCGGTGAAAGAAGCGGCGGAAGCCTGTGGTCAATACTACATTAACCATCGTTGGCTCGGCGGCACGCTGACAAATTTAGCGACCATCCGCAAAAGTATCGGGCGCCTCGAATACATCGAAAAAATCGCGACGACTCCTGAATACAAAATGATGGGCAAACAGGAACTCGCCGCCCTCAACCGCGAGGGAAACAAACTCCGCCGCAACCTGGAAGGCATTCGCACCATGGATCGTTTACCGGATGCCATGGTGATTATTGACACCACCCGCGAACAAAATGCGGTGAAGGAAGCCCTCCGCCTCAGGATTCCCACTGTGGCCATCGTGGATACCAATTCCGACCCAGAAGTGATCAATTATCCGATCGCAGGCAACGACGACGCCATCCGCGCCATCCGGGTGATGCTCCAGAAATTGGTGGACGCCATTGTCTCGGGCTCTAGCGAAGGAGAAAAAGCGATCGCTCGCGCTGAAATGGATGTCGTGGTCTCCTGACCCGCTCGTTTTTTCAAATTGCCCTTTCCCCGGCGGACCGCTGGTTATCTGGTGGTCCGCTTTTCCAGGCCAACTCTCCCTTATTTATCCCTCCTCTATCCCACCCCACATCTGATGAGCGAAATCACCTCCGCCCTGGTCAAAGCACTCCGCGAGAAAACGAACGCGGGCATGATGGATTGCAAGAAAGCCTTGGTCGAAGCCAACGGCGACTCGGCAAAAGCCGAAGATATCCTCCGCAAAAAGGGAATCAGCTCGGCGGCCAAGAAAAGTAGTCGGACCGCCAAGGAAGGGGTGATTGAGGCTTACATCCATCTTCAGGGCAAACTAGGGGTGTTGGTAGAAGTAAATTGCGAAACGGATTTCGTCGCTAAAAACGAGCTGTTCCGCAGCTTAGTGAAAGACATCGCGATGCACATCGCCGCCTCTCATCCGCTTTACGTTTCGCGCGACCAGGTCCCCACCCAAATCGTGGAGCGAGAGAAGGACATTTTTCGGGGGCAAGTGGCCAATAAACCGCCGCAAATTGTGGAGAAGATTGTGGACGGCAAGGTGGATAAATTTTACGCGGGCATCTGTCTCTTGGAACAACCTTTCGTCAAAAATCCTGATCAAACCGTGCAAGAATTGGTCAAAAGCAAGATTGCTGAGATCGGCGAAAATATCGTGGTCCGCCGTTTCGCCCGTTTCATGGTGGGCGAAGAGTTGGAGGAGGAGACTGCGCCTGCCCCGACTGCTTGAGGCCGCCGTTTGCCAAATCCGGTCATGCGTGCCGGGTCTTTTTGCGCCGAACTTGATCGAAAGGTTGCCGCAGCTAGCCCGACATTGCAGCATCTGATTGCCCGATGGATGCCGCCCCTTCTCCTGAAGCTCGCAGGATTTCCCCCTGGGCATGGGTTTGGATCATCGCGGCAGCGGTCGGTTTAGGGATGGGCTTGGTGATTTACAGCGAGTTTCGACGTCAACGGACGGAACAATTGGGTGATTTTGAAACGCGGGAGCGCGTCGAATTGGCCGTCTCAGCGGCCCGATTAGAATCCCGGTTGCGCGAGATGTTGGAAGAGGCCTTGCTCCTTCAAGATTTAGCCAGCATCGGGCGACTGATGGAGACCGGTCTCTCCGAACGGGAGGCGGCGGCACACGATCTTTTGCAGTTCGCCCGGGCCAACCCGCGTTATTTGCAAATTGAACTTTTAGACAGCGACGGTCGTGAGTTGCTTGGGGTTGCACGGACGTCGGCAGGAGGACTGGAGGTAAGCCCGCTCGACCCGGGCAGGGATGAGAGGGCGTTGGTCGTGACGGGATTAAGCCTCGATCCAGATGAATTGCATCTGCCGCCAGTGACCCTGTTGGTGCGGGAAATGGGCAGGGGGTACGAAGGTCAGCCGGTGCTGCAGGTTGTTGCGCCATTGTATCGCCAGGATCGACGGGCAGGGGTGTTGGTGATGGAGGGGGATGCTCGCGTTTTCGGGGAGCGCGTGCGGTCGGTCCGCGAGCGACTGATCGACTCACGCGGCGAATGGATCGGGGGGGCCGAACCGGAGAAGCATTTTACCCAGCAACGCGGCAGGGGGAGCACTTTTCAACAGGAGGAGCCTGATATTTGGCCCCTGATTCACTCCATTCGCTCCGGACAACAGCGCTTGGGCAAGCGGTTGGCGACCTGGCAAAGGATCGACCCGAATACGGTGCTCGCTCCCCATCCCGGTCCTGACACGATCCGCATTCGGGCGGTGCCCGGCTATCCGTGGTATTTGGTCGCTTTGGCTCAGGACGTGGAAGCGGCTGCGGGAGTGGCTGAACTCGCCCGCCGCAGCCAAGTCACGTTTGGGCTGTTGCTGTTGTTGAATCTTGGGGTTTGTCTGGGGACAGGCCGAATGGTGATTCGGAGAAAAACGGCGATTGAGGCAGCCCGGGAGGCGAATGCGGAGGCGTTGCGGGAGGCAAATGTCAACCTGGCCCGTCAAGCTCGGGAAGCGCAGGAAGCTCGGGCAGCCGCGGAAGAGGCGGTCGCAGCGAAAGGGAATTTCCTGGCCACAATGAGCCACGAAATCCGCACGCCGATGAACGGGGTGATTGGCATGACCAGCCTGCTGCTTGACACATCGTTGGACGCGGAGCAGCGCGATTACGTCGAAACCATCCGAAGTTCGGGGGAAAGTCTGCTGACGATTCTCAATGATATTCTGGATTTCTCGAAAATCGAATCGGGCCGGTTGGAGTTGGAGTGGACCCCCGTGGCTCCCGCCGCCCTAGTGGCCGACTGCTTTGAGCTCATGCGACATAGCGCGGATGCCAAGGGGTTGGCGCTGACCCGTTTGATTGGGGAAACCGTGCCCCCCTCAGTCTTGACCGATCCAACGCGGTTGCGCCAGATCCTGATCAACCTGCTTTCCAACGCCATTAAATTCACGGATGCGGGAGAGGTTTTCGTGCGGGTTGATTTGAAGGAGGACCGTCCGGCTGGTGCCCTGCTCCATTTCCAAGTGCGGGACACCGGGATAGGGATTCCGAAGGATCGGTTTGGCCGATTATTTCAAAGCTTCAGCCAGGTAGACAACTCAACCACTCGCCGGTTTGGCGGGACCGGGCTCGGCCTGGCGATCTGTCGGCGGCTGGTAGAATTGCTCGGAGGGAGCATTTGGGCCGAAAGCGGACCGGGGGTCGGATCGATCTTTCATTTCACCATCGTCGCCGCCCCGGTGGAACCATCGAGGACGTCGGACGGTTCCGTGATCATTGCCTCCGTGCTCGAGAGTCGGCGGGTGCTGGTTATCCACGATCCCGGCTCCAACCGGCGCGTTTTACAAGAAATGCTCCTGCGTTGGGGAATGAAACCGGTCTTCTGCGAGGCTCGGGGGGCGGAAATCCAAGCGATTCAGGAACCAGCGGGATTTGATCTCGCCCTCCTCGATTTCCAAACGATCGATCGGGATCCGGGCGAAGTGGTTGCCTCTCTCCGCGAGGCGGGCGTTGCCCAGCCCTTGATTCTTCTGACGCCGCAGACGCTTTCGCCGGAACAGGCGAGCGCCTTTGATCGGGTGCTGACAAGACCGGTTCGCATGGAGCAACTTTTTCGGGCAATGACCGATCTATTGCGCGGACGCCGACCGCAGGAGGGGCACCGGGCAGAGGCGGTTTTGGCTCGCCGCCGCGCCCCTCTTACCCCCCCTTCCCCGCTGCGGATTTTGCTGGCGGAAGATCATTCGGTGAATCAAAGGGTGGCCCTGTTAACCTTGAAAAAGTTGGGATACAGCGCCGACGCCGTGGGCAACGGGGTCGAGGCGCTCGAACTGCTGGAGCAAGCCGCTTACGACGTGGTGCTGATGGATCTGCAAATGCCGGAGATGAACGGTTACGAGGCGACTGCCGAGATTCGCCGACGGAGTCAGGAGGGAACGCTGCACGCGCCCCGGGCGATCGTGGCTTTGACGGCCAACGCGCTGCCTGAGGAGCGGGCTCAAGCGGTGGCGGCGGGGGTGGATTATTATCTGACGAAGCCGATGGTGCCCGCTGATCTGGCCAAGGTCCTGGGGGAGGTGGCCGAAAGCAGTGCCTGGGAGGGGCTGGTGATTTGATCGCTCATTGGACAACGGGTGCATCTTGCCATTTCGCCCGGGCTGCTCTTTGGGGGGGCGTTGCATTCGTCCCGGATTCAGCCAAGGATGCCCCCGCATGAAGCCGCCCAACCGTCCGGTCCGTGTCTGTCGACACATCGAGGAACTAGCGGCTCTCAGCGGGCCGCTGGTGCTAGCCATAGGGGTGTTTGACGGGCTGCATTTGGGGCATCGCGCGGTGGTCGAGCGAGCCCGTCAATTGGCTTCGGAATCGGAAGGGCGACCGGTGGTGGTGACCTTTGACCCACACCCGATCCGGATCCTTCGACCAGAGGCCGCTCCGCGGATGCTGGTCAACACGGAGCATAAGCTCTGGCTGCTCGGGGAGGCTGGGGTGCGGGATGTGTTGGTCGTGCCCTTTGACGACTCCTTTTGTCGGATGTCCGCCACGGATTTTGCGGGAGCCCTCATTGCGGCCAGTCGCCCGTTGGCCGGTATTGTGGTGGGGGAAAGTTGGCGGTTCGGGTGTGAGCGGGCCGGGGATTTAGCCCTCTTGCAAACGCTCGGTCGGAAGCATCGATTTCGGGCGATTGGGGTGCCACCGGTCGAGGTGGATGGCCAACCGGTGAGCAGCACGCGGATTCGGGGGTTGATTACCGCCGGGGATCTGGACGGAGCGGAGCGGTTGCTCGGTCGGCGATTCTCCGTGCTCGGCACGGTCGTCGAGGGCGATCATCTGGGGAAAAAGCTCGGCTTTCCCACCGCCAACATTCGGGTGGGGGGCGAGCAGTTCCCGCCGAATGGGGTCTATGCGACGGCGGCTCGTTTTGATGCGCATTGGCATCCCTCCGTCACGAATCTGGGATGGCGCCCCACAATACGGGCGGAACAGGAGAAACATCGGTTGCTGGAAACGCACCTCCTGACTGGCGAACCGGACCTGTATGGCCGCGAAATTGAGGTGCGCTTCGATGCTTGGTTGCGAGGGGAACAAACGTTTGACTCACTGGATTCGCTCCGCACGCAGATTGCCCGCGACGCCGAGGCGGCCCGGCGGTTGTTTCGCCCGGGGCCACCCAAAGAGTGAACGCATGGCTGGCGAGTTAGATTCCGTCGCCCAAGAAGGTGTGAATCCCGCACTCCGCCTTATCAAAACCGGTCCAACGCCCCGCTCGCTCATGGGCTTCCCCGCTGACAGCCGTTGTACATGGGTGACACCCAATGCTGCGGTAGCCTTGGTCGGTGAGGGGGTTGTAAGGAATACGCCGGGCGCGGATGGCTTCCCAAACGGCTTCCCGAGTCCAGTCGGCCATCGGATTTAACTTCACCACTTTCCGATCGCGGAGGACGTCGAATTTGTAAACCTCAAGGATCTGGGTTGCTTCGCGAGTCTCACTCTGTTGCCGCCGGAGGCCGGTGAGCCACGCATCGACCGTTTCCAGTTTTTTTTGCAGCGGCAAGACCTTGCGGAGGGTGCAACAGAGATTCGGTTGACGCTCCCAAAGCGCTGAACCGAGCTCTGCCGCCTGGGATTCAACGGATTGTTCGGGATGGATAGAGGTAATGGAAATGCCCCAGAAATCTTCGAGTCGGGCTTTGAGGGCGACGGTCTCGGGGAAGAGCAATCCGGTGTCGATCGTAAAAATGGGAAAGGGAAGGCCGATGGCTAAGGCACGATCGATCATGACCAAGCCAGCTCCCTGAAAGCTGGTGCCAATCTGGGCGCGCGCTCCGAATTGTTCCCACGCCCAACCCAGCACCGTTTCGAGCGACCCGGCTTCGAACCGGGCATTCAGCTCGACCACCGTTTCTTTGGACCATGTTAAATGAGTCGCCATCGCTGAAAAATATAAAAGTCTATCGGGTTATAGGTCAATTCGCAAGATGCCGGGTTGTTGCGTGTATTGATACGCGTCGGTTCGCCCCAAGAAAAAGATGGAAATCAGCTGAAGAGAGCGGACGATGAGGGCGTCTATCCTTCCATGCGATTCCCTTTTTCTCCCCGGCCCATGATTCTTTTGCTCGCGGCAACCGGCTGCATGGTGGCCCAAGGCTGTGCGGACGATCAACCGGTCGCTCCGGGGGATCGGGCCGGTCGGGCCATGGCCCGGTTTGATCGAAACGGCGACGGGTTCGTCAGCCCCGGCGAGGCAGCCGCCGAGCCCCGGTTGGCCACCCGATTTTCTCAGATTGACGCCGATGGCGATGGCCGAATCTCGGAGGCAGAAGCCCGCTTCGCCGCACAACGCATAGGCCAACGCAATGCCTCTCCCGGTGGCGCGGTTGCGCAACCCGGGAGCAGCGTCGTCCCTATGTCCGCCGGAGAAGCCGCTCGTGCGCCCACTCCATCGGCGGGGCGCGGGGGAGGGGCGGGGGCTTTTGCCCAGATGGATGCCAACGGCAATGGGATTCTGACCCGGGACGAAGTCACCGGTCGGTTCGCGGAGAAGTTTGATCTCGTGGACACCAATGGCGACGGGTTTGTGACTCGGGAAGAGGTGGAGTCCGCCCTGAGTCGACGCACGGCGGGTGGGGGCGGAACTTCCCGGCGAACGACCGCATCAACCGCTGGCGGAGGGTCGGTGGCCCCGGTGGAACATGCGGAAACCACCTTGCTGGATCCGAGCGGCCTGCCGCTTCCCACGAATGACGACCGACTCCCCGAGACGCTCCCTGAAGCGCTCCCTGAAAGCAGCGGGGTGACGCTGCAAACGGATGAAGAAGGCTTCCTTGTGCCGGTGCCACAGCCTTGATTGATCCGGGTCAACCCCACGACGGTTTCCCCAATGGTCCATAAAACCATTCAGGAGTGCGATTTGCCTCCTGTTTGGGGGTTTGCGATGCGGTCGCCTTGACCTTTGTTCAGGTCGCTTAACCGCCCCGGTTGATCAGCGCCGTTTTTCGGAGGTTCCGACTTTCCTCTGTGCTAATGACCACCGGTCTCTCCCGGTCAGCGAGCACGGCATCCACCACCCGGGTTGCGCTATCGGGAAACCCGATCGCCCGGGCCTCCCGGCTCATCCGCGCGAGCCGCTCTTGATCTTTGAGCAGTCTGGCCAGCTTGTAAGGGAGGACGGTGACCTCCGAACACATCAGGGCCGCCCCTTGCTCTAACAACTTGGTCGCGTTGCGCTCTTCTTGTCCCCCCACCGGGTCGAGCAGCATGAGGGGCACCCCGGAGGCGAGCGCTTCTGCCGTGGTCATCCCTCCCGGTTTTGTCAGCATCAAATCCGCTGCAACCATCAATTTTCGCATCTGTTTGGTATACCCGAGCACCAGAAAGCTGCGGTCCGGCACTTTCGCCGCGATATCGCGCACCTCGTTATAAAGTTCTTCGTTTCGCCCGCAAATGACGACGGTTTGAAAGTCCTCTCGCATGGCCGCCAGCCGCCTCACCACGGAAGCCGCTGGGCTCACACCGAGCGCTCCTGCGGAAACCAGCACCACCGGGCGATCCCGATCCAACCGCAGCGCCTCGCACGCGGCCTCGCGGGTGAGTGGCTCAGCAAAAATCGGATCGACCGGAATCCCGGCCACCGTGATGCGCTCACCCGGAAGCCCCAGCCCTTCCATGTGGACCTTGTCCTCTTCTTGCGCAACAAAGTATCGGTTGAATGCCCGGGTGATCCATTCAGCGTGAAAATGGAAATCGGTCACCACCACCGAAAGTCGGCTCTCCAATTTCTTCGTCGCCAACAAAAAGGAAACCACTCCCGCTGGCATGAAATGGGTGCAAACTATCGCATCCGGCCGGAACTCCTGGATAAACCGGATCAACGGCAGGGTATGCGGCAAATCGAGCGCCAACCGAACGGAATCCGACAACCATGGATCATCGCTGTTTTCATACCACCACCCGAGGAAGGAGGGGGCCAACTCGGAAAGTTTGGCATACAGATTCGAGTAAAACTGCTTGTGCATCACGTTGGTGTGGGCCAGCGCATCGTCGTGAAAGACCTCGTCGACCTCCGGACGAGCTTTAAAGACTTTTTCCAGGGAGGTGGCCGCCTGCACGTGCCCCGACCCGACCGATGCCGACATAATAAGAATGCGTTGTCCCATAAATAGTCCGACGATTTCGCCAGCCAAAGAACCCTACCCTTGCCCATAGGCAAACCGCAAGCCGTCGGCGGATGGTCATCGACGGCATGCGATCAGTTGAAACGGATTCCGATGAGAAAAACCGCCCAATTCTTGCCAGACGAAATGAATCCGGCCATAAAACCCCTCTTGCTATGACTACTCCCCAACTCATCATCCTCATCAACGCCTGGAGTCTTGCCAACCAACGCACCGCCGACGGCAAACCGGCTTCAATTGCCCAAAGAGTAGCGGCCATCAAGGAAGTCGGCTTTACGGCCGTCTCCTGGAACCCCTCCAGCCCCGGTCTGAAAGAAGCGGTGGCCGAACACGGCCTGCGGTTTGGCGGCGCTTTCGATTGTGGGAGCGAAGAGGAAATTGCAGCAAAAATCAGCGCCTGCCTAGCGGTCGATAACGGCCCCATCAATTGTCAGGTGGCCGATCATGATACGCCGGTCTCACGCGCCATCGAACTCACCATCGCCCTCATGGAGGAGGCGGCCA
>CAZSPO010000108.1:0-10103 GCA_964608775.1 uncultured Chthoniobacterales bacterium
TGGCGTCGAACCGCTCTCTGTGCGCAATCCACTGACGGTCGATCATGTCGCCCTGCGCACCTCGCTCATCCCAGGTTTGCTGAAAAATGCCGGCCACAACCTGCGGGCGGGCGTCCGCTCCCAGTCCCTCTGCGAAGCCGGGGATGTCTTCCACGCCCAAGGGCAATCCCCCCATCTCTCCCTGCTCATGACCGGTCCCGCCGGCGAACCTGCTTGGTGGGACGCCGCCGAAACTGCACGCAGTTTCCCTCATCTGCGGGGGGCACTCGAATCGCTTGTCGGTGACAGCTTCGCCTTGACCCCCACCGAACGCCCAGGCTTCCTGCCCGCTTACGAAATCCAACTCGACGGACGCCTCCTCGGTCTCGCCGCCCGGTTGGCTCCTGCTGTCCAGCGCGAATTGGATGCCCCTCATCCCATCTGGCTGGCCGAACTGGATCTCGAAGCCATCGCCGCGAGCGCTCCCCCGCCCCCCCCCTTCCGGGATTACCCCCGCCTCCCCGCTGTGACTCGCGATATCGCCTTCGCTGCTCCGACCACGCTTCGACACGACAACGTCATGACGGCCATCTTGTCCGTCCAAGAACCGCTCCTCGAATCCGCCACCCTCTTCGATATTTTCGAAGATCCCACCGGGGAAAAACTGCCCGCCGACCGGAAATCGATGGCTTATTCCCTCGTTTACCGGGCTCCCGACCGGACATTGACCGCCGACGAAGCCGCCCGCGCACATGACCGCATTCGAACCGCGCTCGAAACGACCCTCGGAGTGGAACTGCGTCGGTAGAGTCGCCCGCCCGCTCGCAATCCGACAGCCCGCTATCGAGGAATATACCAAGCGGCGGTGATCGCAGTTTCCGCGACCGGTTCCCAACCGCGTCCCATCGTCTCGATTCGGTTGCCGTCGGCTCCCAGGGCGATCAACGCCTTTCGCACCGCGCGCGCTCGGGCCTTGCCCAAATCCATCGCAGCCATCGCCCGTTCCCCGTCCGCTTTCGACTCCTCAGCCAGCGCCGGATTCGCATGGCCCTCCAACACGAACATCGAGCCGGGCACCGATTCCAACATCCGCCGCAACCGCTCCAGCTCGACCCGGTTCTCAGGATGCTCCAAATCGAGCTGAGCTGAATTGGGCGAAAAATGAAACGCCTGTGAGAGGGAGAGAAAGGGCTTGTGCGCCCCAGCACCGAACCCGCCCGGACCGGTTGTTCCATGACCTTTTTCCTCTCCGGCCTTCATCCCCCGGATTCGCTTCGCCTCCACCAGTAAATCCCAATCGGGCAAATGCCGAATCGACTCCGCCCAGGGAGCGTTCAAGACCAGACCATCCAAACGCTCAATCGAGAGCCGCTCGAAGTCCCGGGCTGCTGCCAGCAAAGTAACCGCCCGATCATTTCGGCATGGCACCAAGGTCAGACCGCCCGGGGAGACCGGGGTGCCGTCCCAATCCACCGGGGTCCCGGCAAATCGTGCCAGCTCCCGGATCATCGTCTCCCCTTCGCTCCCTGGAACTACGGCGAGGGTGCCTCCGATCAAACCATTCCAATCCTCAATGCCCGGCCGAACCAACCACACCGCCTCCCCGTCTGCTTTCCAATCCGTTTCCGCTGCAATCGCTCCCCGATCGGAGGGCTCGACCAACAGCGGCAGGGAAGGCTCCTCCAGGCCGGGTGCACTCGGCTGCGTGACCTCCCATTTGCCCATTCCCCACCAAAGAGCCGCCGCCAGAGCGCTCCCCACCAAGATCCAGACGGCTCCCCGGCCCCCAAAATGAGAAGCCGCTCTTCCAGGGCTCGATTCTTCTTTCACGACGGGAGACCTAACCCGGAAAAAAATTGCCGTCATTAACGGATTCCGGATGTCCAGGCCAACGCTCGGTATTGTTCCCGCAATTGCCAGCCGAACGCCTCGGGGAACGGCCCGGGATCGACGCCGGGATGGGAATAAATCTCAACCACACTCCCAGGCGGCTCAGCCGCCGCCCGCTGCACCGCCCGTCGCAGCCGACGAAGATCCATGCGACCACTCCACGCCAGCCCCAGGACATAGCCAGGCACTCGCTGGCTGCTGCGGGCCGCCCGTTTCCTCGCCTGCCGACTCAACCACGCCAGCACCCAGGCCGCTAAGCTATGCGATTCAGGCCGCGCCAAAATCCGGACCTCGTCAAATCCATGTCGACGCGCCGCCGCGCAAGCCGTGGGAAAAATGACCGGGTGCAAATGCAAATGAGCGTGCCCATCCCAATGCCGAGCACCGGGAAACGCTTCGCGCACCACGGAAAATTGCCGATCGATTTCCATCGCTAATCCCTCGCGAAATGTCGGATCCGTCCGACGCCGCCAGATTTCCCAACCGACCCTCGTCGGGTCGCGGGGGAGCCGCTGTCCCTGGCCCGCCAGCCCCCACCCGGTCAACGCCCGTCCGTCGCAGAGGGTCAAATGCAAACCGATCGCAAGCTCTGGGCAGTCGGCGGCCACGGTTCTCGCATGCATCCAGGCTTCCCCGCCCGGCATGATACTCGCCCGGGTCAACCAACCCGCCTGGTGAGCCGCCACCAACGCGTCGTTCACCCGTTCCGAATGGCCGAAATCATCGCCGGTCACCAGCAGCCATACCGGTTTGCGCATCGCAGCAAACTCCCTGGTGCAGGCGCACGATGTCAACCTCTGCGCGGCGAGTTGTCACAAGATTGTCACAGGCCAGGGTGGGAAAACCGCTCGACGCCTGCGTTTTCTCAAATCTAGATGAAGCCATGCCCGCTAACGAACCCGCCCCCGAGAAAGATCCCCTGCGCGACCCGGAAACGCTTGCCCGTTTTCGTGAGGAATATCTGGACGAGTTCGATGAGGAACTCGAAATGCAAATGGGGGATTACGACGAGGAAGTTCGCCCCCGCAAAGATCAGGAGGCGAGCGAGACCAAAGAATTTCGTCGACTGTATCTCAAAGAACTTCACCGCCTGCATGTGGAACTGGTGAAACTTCAGGATTGGGTGGTGGAGACCAAGCATAAATTGGTCGTGATTTTCGAAGGCCGCGATTCCGCTGGGAAAGGCGGGGTCATCAAACGCATCACCCAGCGACTCAACCCCCGTGTCTGTCGGGTGGTGGCCTTGCCGGCTCCCACTGAACGGGAACGGACCCAATGGTATTTTCAGCGATACGCCACCCACCTCCCTGCCGGGGGTGAAATCGTCCTGTTCGACCGCTCCTGGTATAACCGGGCTGGCGTGGAGCGGGTGATGGGCTTCTGCAACGAGGAAGAATATCAGGAGTTCTTCCGGTCCGTGCCAGAGTTCGAAAAAATGCTCACCCGCTCGGGGACGCAGCTCATTAAATATTGGTTTTCCATCACGGACGCGGAGCAGGAATTCCGGTTCACCTGCCGGATCGTCGATCCCTTGAAGCAATGGAAGTTGAGCCCGATGGATCTCGAATCCCGCCGTCGCTGGGAGGAGTATACGAAAGCGAAAGAAATTATGATCGAGCGGACTCACATTCCAGAAGCGCCTTGGTGGGTCATTCCGGCTGACAACAAAAAGAGAGCGCGATTGAATTGCATTTCCCATCTGCTGAGTCAGGTGCCCTATAACGAGGTGCAACGCGATCCGATCGTCCTGCCCTCCCGCGTGCACCACGATGATTATGTTCGGCATCCGATCCCGCAATCCATGATCGTGCCGCAACTCTACTGAGCGCGAGTCGCTCTTTGGCGGGGTGAACAAATCCCATCGCCTGATTAGCCATGGCATGATCGCTCATCAGCTAAGGAACATTCCAGGCGGTTCTGAATCAGAGGCCATCTGCTTGGTGCCCCACGTGAAATGAGCCCGGGTCCATGAGCCCATATCCAGGGGCCCGGAACGACTAGCCCGGCTCCGGATCGAGCCGTATCCCGTGCGCGATGAGCCAGGCTTCAAACAACGGGTGGTCATGAGGATGATAATGCCAGGTGCGAATCCCAGCGGCGCGGGCCGCTTCGACGTTGCCCGGCAGGTCATCGACGTAGAGTGCGCTTCCCGGATCGGGGGCATGACGCTCCAAAGCCAGAGCGAAAATTCGCGGGTCCGGCTTTAACATCCCGGCTTCAAACGAATAAATCCCCGCGTCAAATAGCGCGAATTCTGGGATTTCCCCCTGCAGATAGTCCAAGTGCAAATCGCTGATATTCGAGAGATGGACGAGCCGATGACCGCGCAGTCGGCGCAGGAGGCGGTTCATGGGTGGGTTCGGAGTAAAGATCTCGCACCAAGCTCGGGCAAACGCCGCTTCGCTCCCCTGGAAACCAATCTGGTCAATGGCTTCACGGACGAATCGAGCGCGATCGCATTGCCCCGCTTCGTAAGCGGCTCTCCACTCCATCAAAGCCGGTTCTTCCAGGGCGGCGGGTCGGGCGCACAAGGGGCGGAGCTGGCCGAGGGCCAATCCGTAGTCGAAACCAACGAGCACATTTCCAATATCGAAAAATAGCGTGGAAGGAGCGGTCATTTGACCGCCATCCATCGCGGGTCGAGAGAGGCGGCGCAAGCCTGCAAGATGGGTGCGCACCGGTTTTGCACAAACGGGAGAACGGCCCCTTGCCCGGTCGGGGGTTGATTTCTTTGTCGGAGGGGATCATGATCACGGTCATGTTGATTTCTGCACGATTCGCTTATGTTGTTTTTCTCCTCGTGGCGGCGGTGCTTTGCCGTTGGTTGCCGCATCCGCCAAACTTCAATCCTGTTTTAGCGGTCGCTCTGTTTGGTGGGGCGGCATTTTCCAATCGTGCGATCGCCTTCGCATTGCCGCTGGCGATCATGTTGATCAGTGATTGGATACTCGGATGGCATGGGTTGATCCCGGTCATCTACGGCCTGCTTCTGCTCACGGTCTGGCTGGGCCGCTGGGTCGGCCAGAACCGTACGGTGGGTCGGGTGACGGCTGGGGCGGTGGGCGCTTCCCTTTTATTTTTCTTTGGATCCAACTTGGCAGTGTGGGTGGCAGGCGGGCTTTACCCCTTGAACGCCAGTGGGTTAATCGCCTGTTTCGTAGCCGCAATTCCCTTTTTCCCGAGCACTTTGGTGAGCACCTTGTTGTTTAGCGCCGTGCTTTTTGGGTCTCTCGCATTGGGCGAACGTCGGGTTTCAGCTCTTCGTCCGGCTGCGGCCCTCGGGTGAATCGTGGGGGCGTCAGATTGCGATGTGACGGACTTTCAGCCAGTGAATCAGGGCGGGCAGCGTGATAAGGCTAAAGAGCATGGCGGCTCCCACGCCGATTGTCATGATTTGCCCGAGACTGGCGATACCCTGATGCTGCGCCACGCTGAGGGCGGCAAATCCGGCGATGGTGCTGAGGTTGCTCATGAGAATGGCGCGCCCGGTGTTGCGGCGGAAGAGCGCGATTTCGGGTTCTTTGCGAAAGCGTTGGAGGATGAGGATGCCGTTGTCGACGCCAATGCCGATGATCAGGGGGAGGGTGATAATATTGGCGAGGTTAAACGCCAGCCCGGTCCAGCTCATGAAACCGAGCAACACCACCACGCCGCAGCATAAGGGGAGCAGGCAGAGCAGGGTGGGTCGCCAACTTCGGAAATAAATAGCGACCAGGAAAGCGACAAAGAGGAAAGCGTAAAGAGCGGCTTTAAGATAGCTCGCTTTCAGGAGATCAACAAAGAGAGCGAGTTCGATGGGCGTGCCCGTCGCTTGTGGGGCAATGGCAAGCACACTCTCGTTGAATCGTTCCAGGGTGGCTTTGTCGCGGAGATCTTCCGCCGGATAAACCTCCAACAGATAATGGCCGTTTTTTCCGCGGTAACGGGCAGCGAGCGAGGCGGGCAGATCGTCCAGCGTGAGCATGCGTTCGGCTTGCATCCCGCCCAGCTCTTGAATGGCCGAGGCGAACATGGTGCCGAATGCCTCTTGAAAAGCTCCGAGACGGGCAGCGGCTTCCGTCGCAGGCAGGGAGCTGAGGGTTTGCGCTAGCATCGTGGTCTGTTGGGAGGCCGTGTCGAGGGTATCCGCCACGTTGGCTTTCCCGAGGGCACGCACGAGTCGGGCCGTGCGGGTCAGGCGAGCGGCGAGACCGGGTAGCCGCTTTTGAATCGCGGGCAGATCGACCTGGAGCGAGGGAACCACCTGGAGCCGTCGCGCCTGGTCGATGAGGGCTTTTGCGGTGGGCAGCTTCGCTTCCTGCCCTTCCGGGAGAGTCGAGGTGCCCCGCTCCGAGGAACCGAGAAGACTGACCACGGTCGCAACCGTCGGTTGAGCCGCGAGCAAGGGAGCGAGCCGCCGGAGTTCGGCTTCCGAATCAACGACGATTGCGGAAAAATAGATCGATTGCAGCTGGTTCAGTTCGCGGACGGTTTGGACCGATTCGAGATGCGGATTCTGCATGGCGAGAAGGTCATACTGGAAAGGAACCCGCAGGATTGGTGCGAATGCTTGCTGGAATGGTTCTCCTTGGCGAAGGCGGCTAAATCCCTCAGGGATGGCCTGAATGCGAAAGGCGGACAGACCGGCCCCCCCCACCAGCACGGCGGAAATGGCAAGCACCCAGCCTGCATGACGAAGCCAAGCCCGTTCTGCTGTCTGCAGCAGCGGCGTGATTCGATGCTGGATCGATCGGGTTTGGCCCTCCTGCTCACATTTTTGACAGAGAAGCAGGGCGGGTAAAAAAGTCAGGCAAAGCAAGGCGCAAAGCAAGATGCCGCCCGAAGCGATAATGCCCATCTCCGCCAGCCCAATGAACCCCGTGAAAATCATGGTGAGAAATGAAATGGCCACAGTCAGGGAGGCCATTACCACGGCATGCCCGGCTTGGATCATCGCGTTTTCCATGGCCACCCCCGGGGCTTGCCCCATCGCCCGCTCCTCTTCATACCGCGTGATCACGTAGATGGCGAAGTCATCGCCTAGCCCCAGAATCATGACGATAAAGGCGACCGAAAGAATGTTGAGATGGCCGACCGTGGCGGCTGTGAAAGCGAGTGCAACGACAATGGCGGAGAGAAGGACGGCGATTTTGAGCAAGGGCCTGGCGACTTGGCGGTAGGCGTAAGCGAAAATCAGAAAGACCACGGCCACGGTGATTCCCAGCGCGATGCTGGTGTCCCGCTTGTAGGTATTTTTTTCGTCGGCACTCAGGACCGGTTCGCCGGTGAGCCCAAATTGCACCTCGGGAAACTCTGGTCTCAGCGCATCCAAATGCGCTCGCAACCGATCGATCATGACCTTTAATTCGTCGGGGGAAGGTTGAGTGCCGAGGGGGGTGAGCAGGAGCAGGAGCGCTCGACTGTCGTTGAAGGCGAGATATTCAGATTCGGCTACCAACCCGGCCGTTTCGCCGAAAAGGAGAGAGGGGTCGGCCTGAGCTTCTCCGGTGATAAGAGCTGTCTCCATCGCCGCGAGAAAGCCCGGGAGAAAATCGAGTGCGTCGGCATCCCCTCCCTGTCGCCCCGGGGTCAGCCCCTGGTTGATGATCGCGAGGATCCGCTCAATGGTCACGGGACCGTCCGCCGTGAAAGCTTGGGTGGCTCCTAGCATGTCGCGCAGACGGAGGAGGGTGGGGGTAGGGAGGTAGAGGAGGCCGGATTGACGAAGTTGGCTCGTGTCCGCTTTGTAAAAGAGATTCGTCGAATCCGGGGCGGCGAGGAGTGGGTCGGCTCGGATGGCTTCTGCCAAGGCTTCGACGGCTGCGGTATTTTGTTCGGGATCGGTTCCGGTCAGGAGGATGACGAAATCTTCTTGCTGCCGAAACTCTGCCTGGTAGGCGAGTTGGCGTTGGTGCACCGGGTTGTCGGACCCAATGAGGTCGGAGCCGGAGGTCTTAAATCCAAGATTTTGCCAGGCAAACCAGGCGGAAAAAACCACGAGCAACCCCCCTCCAATAAGATAGGCATTGCGATAGCGGACAACCATCCGGCCGTTCCACGCCAGAAGACGGGAAAGCCAGCTGTTTTCTTCAGGGGAGATCTGCATGGGGCCGTCTATCCCGGACAAATCGGATTTTGCCGGGCGAACGCTTAGTCGAATGCCGCAAAGATTTTGCCTGCTTCTTCCAGGGTCTCCTTGCTCCCGATGTCAAACCAAGTGCCGGGGATGGTGTAAGTCCGCACCGGCACCCGCTTGTAAAGCCATTCAATGAAGCGGCCTGGCTGATCCGGATTGTTTCCCTCCGCGATGTAAGTGAAGAACTGGGGGACGACCTCTTTGCGATAGTAATAAAGCGCGATGGCGCTGCGGGTGTCTTGGGGGTCGGAGGGCTTTTCAATGAAATTTGTGACCACTCCGTCGGCGTCGATCTCGATGGTGTTATATTTCTTCACTTGCTCCAAATTCCCTACGTCGTAGAGCGCCACCGTCGCCGGATGTTGGCAGGCGAATTCGGCGAATCCTGCCAACGATTCACTGAAAAGGTTGTCCCCCGCGACGACCATGAGATCTTGGTCGGCGATGGCTTGGTGTTTGAGAACGTAATGAATATCCCCGATCGCCCCAAGTTTGTCGGCGTCGGAGCTTGATCCGTCGTTGACGATGGTGAAGGTCAGCTTGGGTTGACGCCGATGGTAATCGTCGGCCCAAGCCTGGAAGTCGGCGGCGAATTTGTTGTTGGTCACCACATAGACCCGCGCGATGGTTGAAATGGGGGACAAGTGGTCGATCACCCATTCCATCATCGGTTTGCCAGCGACTTCGAGGAGTGGCTTCGCCTTGTGAAGGGTGAGAGGATAAAGTCGGGTGGCGTATCCAGCGGCAAGAATGAGCACGTTCATGAGCGGGACATTTGATCACCGCTCCCCCCAGGCTGCGACAAGGAAAATCGGCTTGGACGCCATTCACCCGGATGAATCAATGCTCGTGCGCAATGGCGTGCCCCCTTGATTTATCCGGGATAACTCCGGGCAGGCACCCCCGCGGCCACCGCCTCCACGGCTGTGGCAGGTTGCTCCCATCGACGCGTGGCTCCGCAGGCCAGGGTCATGGCCAATAACATCCCGACAAGCATGGCCGCGTAAGCCGCCAGAAACATGGTGCGCCCGTCTCCGACGGGAAAAGGAGCCACCACCAAAGCCCCCAGTTGCATGCCGACCATCATGGCCACCGTCGCTATGCCGAGCGCCAACAGATAGACCCGCCCGCTAGGCCACCGACGGGCGCGCAGACAGGTGGCCATGACCCCCCCACCCGCCACCAGCATGCCGAGCTGCATCCAGCCGAACGAAAGCGCGATTCCCCAGCCCATATCCGATTGCACGCAGCCGCACAAACAGACGCCTTCCCGCACGATCGGTCCCGCTGCACCGGCATCAACAAACCACCCCAACAACATCGCCGGTCCGCCCACGGCGGTCATCCAGACATTCATTCCCGCCCGCGAAGCCGGGGGAGACCGGTGCAACAGCCAGAGCGCCAGGAATCCGACGAGCCATCCCCCCCCGACAAACCAACCGACCGATTCGGGAGCCATCCCGCCCAACCACCAGAGTGCCAAGCCCTGGCTGGCAAAAGAGATCGCCAACAGCACTTCCCATCCCCGGATACGCGGCAGGGCCAGGGATTGGGCGACCGGCGCTGCCTGGGCGACCGGCGCTGATTGGGCGACCGGCGCTGCCTGCGGTTCCCACCGACCTTCCCGCACCTTGGCATCAAACCGCAACGCCCGCCCGACCACCGTCGCCGAAGCGCCCAGCATCAGGAGGGCGGCCATGATCGGGTGAAGCAAACCGCAAGCCGCCAGGGTCATGCCAACGGCATTGTAAGCCCCCGCAAACAGGAGGTTCTGCCGAATCACGGCCACCAATTTCCGGCAGGTCACCACGGCCTCCGGTAGCACGGCCAAGTTGTCGTGCGTCAACACCAGATCAGCCGCCTCTTGGGTGACAGCCGCGCTGTGCCGCATCGCGATCCCGCAGTCGGCGGCCGCGACCGCTCCGGCGTCGTTCAAGCCGTCTCCCACAAAAATCGGATGCCGTCCGGCCGTCGTCATCGCCTGGATGGCAGCGAGTTTCCCCGACGGAGTCGATTCTCCCTCGGCCGTCGCCACTCCGAGTGTGCGCGAGACGGCTTCCACCCGCCCCCCGCGGTCGCCGGACAAAATAGCCACCTCAAGCCCGGCGGTCCGGAACGC
>CAZSPO010000109.1:0-10079 GCA_964608775.1 uncultured Chthoniobacterales bacterium
TGTTGGAACGGTGGCGCGATGAAGGGGTGGCCTGGGCGGCATTGTTGCTGACCGTCTCCGTGCCGGGCTATTGGCATCCTACCATGGGGATCGGCGGGTTTTGGCTCGATTTGCCGGCCGGTTTTCTCGCGGCGGGAGCCGTGGCCGCGCTGGCGCTTTGGGGGTCGACAGGGAGCCGACGGTGGTTGGTGATTTTCGGGCTCTTGGCCGGTTGGCTCGCGACCTGCCGTTACGTTGGGACGGCTTACTTGTTGACCGTTGGGCTGCCGTTCGTTGTGGCCGGGTTGTGGGGGCGTTGGCGGGCCGGGATAAAAGGCGGGCGCTTGCTTGGCGATCTGGCGGTGTTGATTGGTAGCCTGGCGGTTTTTGCGCTTCCCTTTCTCTTTTGGCGGCTCGGGTCCATGATCGAGCATTACGCGGTCAAGAGCTTTGGTTACCAAGGGGTTTGGGAATCGGTGGCCTTTACTTACCGCTCTTTTGTGCGGTTGGTTGGCTGGCCGTTTTTCCTAGGGACAGCGCTCATGGCGGTCGTGGCGGCTGCCGCATCCGGGCGGCTGGGGAAAGAGAAATGGGTCGGGGCATTCCTCCCCTTCTGGGCGGCCAATGGTGTGCTGATTTTTCTCGGGTTCACCACCCAGATCGGCAAGGCTTGGCACGCGGTGCAGTTCCAGGCTCCGCTTTGGACCTTCGCGCTCTTTCTTTTTGTGCCCGCCACCGGAATTCGCCCCGGCTTAGCACGGCTGACCTTGCGACTCCCGGAATGCCTCCTTCGGATTTCCCTGAGGACCTTGGTGGCGCTGGCGGCGGTCGGATTTCTTGCGGCGGGCATCGGGCATGGATGGGCGCTCGGCAGCCGAACCCAAATCGAGAATCTCGACCGATTCGCTTTTCACAAGGAGCTCGCAGCCGCGATTGGGAAGCTCCCGGAAGAGGCGGTGATCGGGTTGTATTATGAAAACCTCGACACGGAGGGAGCCCGGCTCGCCGTGGAAATGCGGCATCGAGCCCGGCGGGAGATGCGGTTTGCCGAGCAGACACCGCTCTACCATCTGTCCAGTATATGGGAAGTAGAATACCCAGGGGCGACCGCAGAGGAATTGGCGGACCAGTATTTGAACGCCATGGATCGCCACATTGATTACGCGTTTGTTTACAGTGATCCGGCGAGTGTGTACCGGGTGCGGTATGCGGAGTTTGCGTTGTTTGCCAATCCGTTCAGCCACACCATCGCGCGGGAGGCGGCCCGGCATGTGCGGGATTCGCCTGAGTGGGAGGAGGTCGCGCGAATTTCGACCCCCCACTATGAATCGGTGTCGATTTATCGAAATAAGGTGCGCACTCCCGAACCTGCTGCGGAGGAACCGGATGCGGGCTAAGAAAAGGGAGAGCGAGGAGGGCGTTTTCTGGTTGGCCATCGCCGCGGTGGCGTGGGCGGTGGGGATGGCTTGGGTGGGGGGGCTGATTGAGGTCCGGTTTTTGCGGCATAACGCGTTTCATTTCGACCCTGTCGCTTACCTCAATGCGTGCCGGGCATTGGGGGAACAGGTGGCGTTAGAAGGGCGCTGGGCGGTGGCTTGGTCCGAGCTGCGGCACGGGATGATGCCGGCTTTCACCGTGCCCACGATCCTGCTGGCTCCCGACTGGCTGGGAAAGCAAACCGCGCACCTGTTTGCGGCGATGCCGATGTTGGCGACGGGATTGTTCGCCGTCGGTTGGTGGACTTGGCGGCGTTGGGGCTCCTTGGCCCTCGGCCTGGGGGCGATGGCGTTGTTGGCGCTGACGCCAGGCTATTTCACCCCCATGTTCGGCCTGGGCGCGTTCTGGCTCGATCATGCGTCGGCCTTTCCTGCTGTGGCGGCGGTGGTGACCTTGCTCGTCTGGATGGAACGGGGGGGGAGCCGCTGGCTGGTGGGTTTTGCCCTGCTCTGCTTGTGGACCGTGAGCGGGCGTTGGGTGGCTGCGGTCTATTTGTTGGTGATCGGCACCCCGATTTTGGTGGCGGGCGGGGTGCGGCTTTGGAGGCGGGGCGGCTCGAGGGCGCTGGGGAAGGATGCGCTGATTTTAGGGGGGGCCATGCTGGTCTTGCCGGTCCCGTTTCTCCTCTCCCGGCTGGATGAACGCCTGGCGCATTACGCCGCGAACAGCTTTGGTTACCAAGGGATTGGGGATTCGCTGGTCTATGCTTACGCCTGTTTTTTTGAATACCTGCACCCCCTGTATGCCCTCGCCACGGTGGGGCTCGCGGTCGGGTTGGCAGCGGGAAGCGGGACGCTCGGCGGTTGGCGCGGGTGGGCGTTGCCCTTTTGGCTAGCCCAAGCCGTGCTGCTCTTTCTCGGGTTGAGCACGCAGATTGGGGAGGCAGGGCAATCGACCTTTTTTCAAGTGCCGTTTTGGGTGCTGGCGCTCTTTGCGGTGCCCGTGGCAGAGGTCCGGCGTTCGATTTCGCGCCTCTGGTGGATTGGGAAGGGCACGGCCCGGTTGGGGGTGACGATGCCGGCGGCCGTTTGGGTGTGCGCGCTGCTCTCGGGGGCGCTTGCCATTTCCTCGGGTTGGCGGGAAACGGCGGAAACGACCTCCGCCCAGCGGGATCGGACTCTCTATTACCGGGCGCTTCTCGCGAATCTGCGCGAGCTGCCGGAATCGGTGCGGGTCGGGATTTTTTATGAGAATGGCGAGTTGGAAGGCCCCAGGCTCCGGGCGGAAGCCGCCCATCGGTTGCGACGAGAGCTGCATTTGTCGGCCGACTTGCATCTTTACCACCTCGCGACACTTTGGGAGGCGGCTTACCCTGGGATGAGCCCGGAAGCGGTCGCCGGTCTCTACCGACAGCGGGTAAACGAAGGGGTGGACCTGGCCATTGCCCATGCGGATCCGAAGCAGGTGTCTGTGGCCGTTCCCACCGATTTTCATGCGTTCCGCAATCCTTACAGCGAGGCCGTCGCGCAGGAGTTGGCGGAGTATTTGCTCCATTCGCCGGATTGGGAACCGGTTTTCACCATTGAGACAGCGGCCTATGGATCGTTAACGGGATACCGCCGTCGGGAGGGGCAAAACGATTGACGCCATTCGCGGGGCGGGGTTGGCTCTCGGTTTCGCTGCGTTTTGAAAACCATCGCCATTTCCCAAAGCAATTACATCCCGTGGAAGGGGTATTTCGACCTGATTGCCTCGGTGGACGAGTTTGTTCTTTACGACGCCATGCAGTATACGCGGCGGGATTGGCGGAACCGGAACAGGATCAAGACCCGGCAAGGGCTGCAATGGCTGAGCATTCCGGTTGATACAAAGGGGAAGTATTTGCAGGCCATCGATGAAACCCGGATCAGCGGAGCGGACTGGCGGGAATCCCACTGGGAGAGCATTCGGCATGCTTACGGCAAAGCGGCAGGTTTTGCTTGCCATGGTGGAGCGATCGAACAGCTCTATGCGACCGCTGATTTTCCGCTGCTTTCGCAAGTGAACCGGCATTTCTTGGAAGGGCTTTGCCGGTTGCTCGACATCCGAACCCCGCTGCGGGATTCGCGGGAATTCACCCTCCCGGAAGGGAAGACCGGGCGGTTGGTCGCGGTTTGTCGTGAGGCAGGGGCAGACCGCTATGTGTCAGGACCGGCCGCACGCGATTATATTGAACCGGAGCTTTTCGAAGAGGCGGGGGTGGCGTTGGAATATTTTGACTACAGCGGTTACCCCGAATACCCGCAGGGGCCGGGCGCTTTTGAGCATGGGGTGAGCGTGCTGGATCTCTTGGTTCACACCGGCACAGATTTCGGGCGTTACACCAAGTATATCGGGCGATGAAAATTGCGATCGTCAGCACGCTCTATCGGTCGCGGGATTACATCCGGCCTTTTTACAACCGCTGCCGGAAAGCGGTAGAGGCGCTTGGTTTGGAGCCGGCCTTTGTTTTTGTGAACGACGGATCGCCCGATGATTCCGTGGAAGTCGCTGCCCTCTTGGCCCAGGAAGATCCGGCGGTGTCGGTGGTCGATCTGAGCCGAAATTTCGGGCATCACAAGGCCATGATGGCCGGGCTTCGCTATGCGGAGGCGGAGCATGTATTTTTGATCGATGTTGATCTGGAAGAGCCGCCGGAGTGTGTGGCCCGGCTCTGGGAGATTTACCGCCATCATCGTGCGGATGTCGCGTTCGGCGTCCAACCGGTGCGCAAAGGACCGCCCTTACATGATCTTGCGGGCCGGTTCTATTATTGGCTCTACAACCGGTTGTCCGATGTGCCGATGGCGAACAACCAACTCACCGCCCGGGTGATGTCTCGCCGCTACGTGGAAGCTTTGCTGACCCACACCGAGGAGGTGTTTTCTATCGAAGCCGTCTGGGCCGCGACCGGCTTCGTCCAAATTCCTGTTCCCATCGAAAAAACCGAGCACAAAGGAGCCTCCAGTTACACCTTCGCGAAAAAAGTAGCCCTCGTCATCAATGCCGTCACCGCATACAGCAGTCGTCCGCTCATGATGATCGCCTGGCTTGGCCTGGGGATGACCGGGGCCTGCTTCCTTGCGATCGCGGTTGTGCTTTATCAATATTTCGTGCTTGGCTGGCGGGTCGATGGCTACACATCCCTCTTCATTTCCATCTGGTTGGTCGGCGGGATTTTGCTTTTCAACCTCGGGATTGTTTCCACTTATCTCTCTGTCATCTTCCGAGAGGTCAAACGACGCCCCTATGTCGTGGTGCGTCAGGTGATCCGCTCAGACAACCCTTCCCACCATCCGCATGAACCAGGAAATCAAAGCCGGTCTTGACCGTTATTTTAGCGAAAAATTGAGCCTCCACGGAGCCAACGCCCGAGGGGTCGATTGGAATTCCGAGGAGCGTCAACGGCTCTGTTTCAGCCAAATTCTCAAAGTCTGTCGCCACCCCGAAACCGGCGAATGGGATCGCGATTTCTCCCTCCTCGATTTTGGGTGTGGATACGGCGCACTCGCAGAGTATCTAGCCGGGGAATCGGTCCCCCTGGCTTCCTATCTCGGGTATGACCTCTCCGAAGCCATGGTCACCGCCGCCTCGGAGAAAACCTGGGCGCTGGGTGACAAAGCCGCTTTTACCGCCGTGGAACCTGCGGGTGCCGCGTGTGATTATGTCGTCGCCTCCGGGGTGGTCGCCTTGAAGCTGCAGGCGGACGAGGCGCTTTGGAAGATCCATGTCGCCGAAACCATCCGTCGCATCTGGGGCATGGCCCGCAAAGGCATCGCCTTCAACTCGCTCACTCGATACTCCGACCCAGATCGGATGCGCCCCGATCTCTACTATCCCGACCCGTGCGAATTATTTCATTTTTGTAAAACGGAACTCTCCCGTCAGGTCTCGCTTCTGCATGATTATGGTCCATATGAATTTACCATCCTCGTGCGAAAGGAGGCGACCTGACATGTTCGCCGGTGCCCTCTTTGTCATTGCGACGATTGTCCTGACCGTTTACGGCCAGATGATCCTCAAATGGCGGCTCGACCAGCTTGGCCCGCTCCCGGAAGGCGCTTTTCCCGCCCTCTTCTTTCTCGTTCGCCAGCTCTTTGATCCCTGGATTTTTTCTAGCTTTTTTAGCGCCTTCATTGCGTCGCTCGCATGGATGGCCGCGTTGACCAAATTCCAGCTCAGCTCGGTTTATCCCTTTATGAGCTTGAGCTTTCCCCTCGTCGTGGTCTTGTCCGGCCCGTTGCTCGGGGAAATCGTCAACCCCACAAAGTTCGCGGGGGTCGTGGTGATCTGTATCGGGCTGGTGATGGTTTCCCGCTGAAATGGCCGCCCCTGCCCCGATCCCGTTTAACCGGCCCGCACTCACCGGTCGCGAGTATGAATACATTGCCGAAGCGCTCAAGGCGATGCACATCTCGGGCGACGGCTCTTTTACCCAACGGTGCCAGGCGTTGTTAGAGCAATCATTAGGGTGCGCACGCGCCCTGCTCACCACTTCCTGCACCGACGCCCTTGAGCTTTCTGCCCTCTTGCTCGATTTGCAGCCCGGCGATGAGGTGATTGTTCCCAGCTTCACTTTTGTCTCCACCGCCAATGCCTTTGTGTTGCATGGAGCCCGCCCCGTTTTCATTGATAGCCGCCCCGACACCCTCAACCTGGATGAATCCAAACTGGAGGCGCTTGTCACCCCCAACACCCGGGCCGTCGTGGCGGTGCATTATGCTGGCATCGGTTGCGAGATGGAAACCCTCGCCCGAATCTGCCAGGCCCATAATCTCGTTTTGATCGAGGACAATGCCCACGGGCTCTTTGGCAAATGGCAATCTCGCCCGCTCGGCACCTTCGGCGCAATGGCCACGCTTAGTTTTCACGAAACCAAAAACTTCATTTGCGGAGAAGGAGGCGCGCTGCTCATTAACGATTCGCGCTACGTGGATCGCGCCGAAATTCTTCGTGAGAAAGGCACCAACCGAAAGCAATTTTTCCGAGGACTCGTCGATAAATATACTTGGGTGGACAAAGGCAGTAGTTTTCTCCCTGCCGATCTGTTAGCCGCTTTTTTACTCGCGCAACTGGAGGAACGCGACAGCGTATTAGCCAAACGGGGTGCCGTCTGGCACGATTACCTTGCCCGCTTGCAACCCTGGGCGGAGCGCCATGGTGTCCGGCTACCGCACGTGCCGGATGAATCCGTTAATCCTTATCATATGTTCTATCTGATCATGCCCGACGGGGAGCAGCGGGACCGGATGATCCGCCATCTAGCTGACCACGAAATCGGCAGTGTCTTTCATTACGTGCCTCTTCACCAATCCGCGATGGGGCGTCAATTCGGCGGGCGCGACGGCCAGTGTCCTGTCTGCGAATCCGTCAGCGCCCGGCTCCTCCGTCTCCCGTTCTTCAACGAGCTAACCTCGGACGAGGTTGACCGGGTTTGTGAGGTGGTCGAGACATTTGCATGGTGACTCTACTGCACCGGGTCACCGTGGAAACGCCACAAGAGATATAGACCTCACTGGTTCATAAAATCCGTCGTGTCTGCTTGATCTTTTTGAGCAGGGCTTTGTCATTCAGGCAGTGACGTATCACCGCGGATCAGTCTGCGTCTAATATTTGCGCCCTGCACAAAAACTAGCGGTGGAACCGCTTCCTGGTTTTATGAAACGGGGGTAAATCAAAAATTCTGCAATGGGATAGAAACGGGGACGGGTAATCGACTGGTGGGGCGGAGGCGTTCAAAGATATTCCAACCCATCTCGTAACTGGCCATGGTGATACCGAACACCTTATTGAACAGCCAGGCTCGTCGCCCAAAAGAGCGGATGCGCTGACAAGCTTCCGCTTCTTGATTCTCGATTGTGTCGGGCAACTGAATTTCCGCTCCGCTTTTGCGAAGCACGACCGATAGGCAATGCGGGAGTTTGGGCGGTTGATGATAGCGGATGGCCGACACCTTTAAACCGGCTTTGTGTGCGGTGCGCATCAGGGTTCGTGCCGAAAAATGAAACAGATGGGCAATGTGCAGATCGGCTAACCAGTGGTAGTTACACACGTCCGGCACATCGATAAAAAGGGCCCCATTATCGGCCAGATGCGCCGCCAATTCTCGCATGAGGCCCACCGGATCGAAGACATGTTCGAGCACGTGACTGAGAATGATGGTGTCGAAAGGTCGTCGTTCCTTTTCGGGTAAGTCTGCGAGATTTGTGTAGATAGGCCTTCCAATATATTGAGCCGCGAACTGGCGAAATTCGTCGTCGTGTTCAACCCCGACAACTTCCGCGTCCGGATAACGATGACGTATTTCACGGAGGATGCTTCCTTCGCCGCCTCCCACATCAAGCACCCGTCGGTTTGGTGCCAACAGGCCGGTTGCGGCGAGGTAATCGCTAGTGTGATTCGCCCGCTTGTGGAGGGCATATCGCCGAATATAACTGCGGTTCGGACGAGCTAATTTACGGTAAAATTGGCGGTAATGATCCTGATAAAAAACATCCAGTGCTTCCGGAGTGGGGAGCGGGTTGGTCATGATTAACCCGCACCCTTCACAACGCACCGTCGTAATTCCCATGAGATAACGATCCGTTTGGCACAGCGTTTCAAACGACCCTCCATGGCACACCGGGCAGGCCACGGAGCGCTTCGGCAATTGTTGATAGAAGGAGCGCACACTCATCAATGATCAGTGGGGTGCGTCGAGAAACCGTCGAATGTCCCGTGATTGAGGGGCAAGAATCCCAATTGTCCCTTAAATATCTTTTCAGGGTTGCGTAGGGTGTAAAGGGACATTGAACGGCTCAGATAATGTGCAGAGCTTGGAGAGTCAAACGATTCTTGGCCGCGAGCTGGTTCGATTCCGTCTGTTGTGCGCCGATTTCGATGCGGGACATTCAAGGTGTTTTTGCGACTTGCCGAGGAGCCATCCCCAGGTTTATGACCCCCCTTTCCGATGAAGCCCCCCGTTTCCACATTCTGGCTTTGGATTTGGCTGCTTGCCCTGACGGGGTTGCGGCTTTGCCTCCTGCCGCAACTTGAGCTGATGCCTGATGAAGCCTACTACTTTATGTGGGCGGAACGACTGGATTGGGCTTATTACAGCAAAGGGCCTGGGGTGGCCGCCGCCATTTGGGCAGGGACTCAGTTGTTTGGGGAAACGGAATTTGGCGTGCGATTTTGGAGTCCGATCTTGGCTTTCGGGACCTCCGTCTTTCTTTATTTGTTGGGTTGTCGGCTCTGTAATCCGGCGGTGGCGTTTTGGACGGTGGTCGTGCTGAATCTCAGCCCGATTTTCAATGTCGGTTCGGTTCTTATGACAGTTGATCCGCTCTTAATCTTTTTTTGGACCGCCGGTCTCTACTTCTTCTTGCTAGCAGTTGAAAGAGAGCCGGAATTTTCTATCTGGTGGTTCCTCAGTGGGCTGGCGCTCGCTGCGGGGTTTCTTAGCAAATACACCAATATCTTTATGCTTATCGGGGTAGTTCTTTTTCTCTTGCTGACAAAAGAGCTGCGCCGCAGCTTTTTTCGGCCTGGGTTTTGGACGCTAATTTTGGGGTTCCTCCCCGGTCTGATTCCTCCGCTGCTTTGGAATAAGGAGAACAATTGGATTACCTTTATCCATATGCCGGTGCGCGGAGGAATCGGAGGGGAGATGGCGATTCGGCCCGGAGAATTCCTGGAGTTTCTCGGGGTCCATTTTGGGGTTTATTCTCCGCTGTTCTTTCTCCTCATCCTAGGAAGTCTCGGCTGCGGATGGAAGGCGGCGAGGTGGGATCGCAACGTTCGTTTCTTACTTTGCTTTGGCCTGCCTGTTTGCCTCATGTATTTTATCCTTTCTTTGAATTATGCCGGGGAAGCCAATTGGACCGCCTCCGGGATGATTACGTTGGGGATATTAGCCGTATCCATTTGGCTGCCACGGGTGGAAGCTGGTGGTTGGATGCGTCCGTATGCTTTGGCCACCTTGTTGGTGGCTGCCGTGATGAGCGCCTTGGTATTAAATACCGAGGTCGTCCGATCGATAGGCATTCCGTGGGCTTACAAAAAGGATCCAAGCGGCAGGCTCCGCTCTTGGGGGGTAACAGCAAAAGGGATAGAAGAGGTGCAAGATGCAGCAGAAGCTCGAATTGGAGCTCCGGTCTTTTTGATTACCAATAAATATCAGACAGCAGCAGAGCTCGATTTTTATCTTCCAAATGAAACGCCTTATTTTCCAGAATATCCCCATGTTTTCATTCCCGAATCGCCCATGATTCAAAACCAGTTTTCCTTCTGGAATCGATACGATAGAAACATTGAGGTGAATGAGGAGGAACGGGGGATTTACGGGTTGGACGCGCGAAATGGGATAGGGGAAGAAAGCGTTAACCCTTTTATAGAAAAGTCGGCATTATACATTACTGATTATCCGGAGGAAATACCGATTGCCCCGATTACGGATGCATTTATGAGCACGGAATATCTTGGTGAACTGCGCGTCAAACGCAGGGGGTTGCCGGTGCGGACCTTTCGGATTTTTCTTTGTCATTCTTACAAGGCCCCTCTCTCATGACCCTCCTCGCACGCATGCGATTTCTCCTGATTGGTGACTCCATTATCGACCCCAAGTGGCAACGGACCTCGCTTGCCTTTAGCTTATGAAATTGTGG
>CAZSPO010000110.1:0-10068 GCA_964608775.1 uncultured Chthoniobacterales bacterium
TGCGCCCGAAGACCTTCGCGAATTGGTCGAACAGACGTGCTCCACGAAAACCGCCTGCCTCCGCCGGGTGCTCTGGCCGTTGGGAGAAGGAGAGCCGGTGCCCCGATTTGAGCCTGGGAAAAGCCAACCCGAGGCCGATCCCCTTGAGGCCGGAGCCGCCGTGATTCCCTTGCTCTGCCGCGAAGGATGCAACCTGCTCGTGGCGGGCGCACGCAAGGTAGTAAAAGCACGAGAGCGGGCGGCCGCCCTCTCATGAATGTGCGGGCTCGGCTGGCTTTGCTCCCTCCCGGGAAAATCGACCGTGACATCGTCGTCCGGATCGAGGGTGGACGGATCGCGGAGGTCCGGCGTGGTGCGGATGTGCGGGCGGCAGGAGAACGGATCGACCGGGATCTGGGCGAGGTGTTGCTGCTACCGGGGTTGGTCAATGCCCATTGCCACCTGGATTATACCATCATGCGGGGAGCCTTGTTGGGGCCAAAAAGTTTTACCGAATGGATCCGGCGTTTGAATGCCATCCGACGCTCGTTGGGGGAAGAGGATGTGCTGGCGTCGATCCAGGATGGGTTTCAACGGCTCACCCGCCATGGCATTACCACGGTCGCCAACATTGAATCCTACCCCGAGCTGATCGAACGACTTGGGCCGCCGCCGGTGCGGACTTTTTGGTTTCAAGAGTTGATCGATGTGCGCCGGGCGTTTGATCCCGATGAAACCATCGCACACGCGACCGGACTGCCTCACAGACAACCGCATTGGCTGGGGGGAGTCGGGCTCAGTCCGCATTCCCCTTACACGGCCTCCTTTGATCTCTTTAGCAAAGCAGCGGAAGCCGCCCGGCAAGCGGAGCTCCCCATCACCACCCACCTAGGAGAATCGCGGGAGGAGACCCGAATGTTCACCGACAGCTCGGGGAGTTTATATCATTTTTTAGGAGAAATTGGGCGTTCCATGGAAGATTGCGGCCCCGGACATCCCTCCCCGCTCCGTCGCCTGGCAGAAGCTGGCGTGCTGCGCCCGGATTGGATCGTGGCCCACCTCAACGAGATTGCGACTGAAGATTGGGAACTGCTCGAACCGGGTGGCCTGCTCCATGGGCTGACCATTGTGCATTGCCCGCAAAGCCATGAATTCTTTGGCCACAACCCCTTTCGCATGGAACGCCTACTCGCCTGCGGGGCGCAGGTTTGCCTGGGGACAGACAGTTTGGCGAGTGGCAAAGAGCTGAGTTTGTTTAGAGAAATGGCACTGGCACGGGAATATCACCCGCGGATTGCCCCTTCGCTTCTGTGGAAAATGGTGAGCACCACACCCGCGTCCGCTCTGGGGTTGGAGGGGAGCGCCGGAGTGCTTCAAACGGGTGCCTTCGCCGATCTGACGGCGATTCCGTGTGAAACAACCGAAGCCGATCCTTGGGATACCCTCTGCGACCTGGTGCAACATGCCACGTTTACCATGGTCGCCGGAGAAATCGTTTTTGAGAGTCGTCCCGAATGAAGAGGAATCGGGCTCCGCATCCCGCGAGCCGCCCCCCCTGTCTCAACCGGGAGCATGAGGGCTTATCCACCGACGGGATAAAAATCGCGAGGGACTGGTGAGCCCGCCCGCCACGGGAGCTGATCCGGCTGTATCCGACGTTAGAACGATCAGAACTTGCCGTTGGCCAGCCCTTGTTCAAAGCTGTCGAAATGAAAGCACTGGGCATCTTGAGTTTCTTCATTTTGGCGCTTCCGCATTTTTCCTATGCCCAAGCCGAAATCGAAATCACCAGGGAGCGGATTGAAGCTACGAGGACCACGATGCTTGCCGACACGGCACTCAGCGACAGCGTCAAGGGCCAGCTCGAAAATCGATACAATGAGGCACGGGAACTTTTGTCAGAAGCCGCCGCCCATCTCACAAAGCGAGCCGAATACGACGCGGCTCTTATCACTGCACCGGAGGAGACCAACCGGCTTCGAGCCAGACTAGAATCACTCTCCGGGACGGACCCTCCATTGTCGACCGAAGGGCTCAATCTACAGGAAATTCAATTGAGCATCGAGGCTGGGCGCACCCAGGTCGAGCTCTTGGTGAAAGATTTGGAGCAGCTCAGGGGGGAATTGGAGAGTTTCAACGCGAGGCCCTCCGCCATTAGTGAAAGATTGGCGATTCTCACACGGGAACTGGATCGCGTGCGGGGGCTTTTGGGCGCTCCCGAACTAGCCGGGGACACCCTCACTCCTGGCCGATTGGCGGATCGCTATGTATTACAGTCACAAGAGATATTGCTTGGAGCTGAGAGAGAGATGCTCGAGTCCGAACAGCGCAGCCTTCCCGTAAGGGAAACGCTGGTTCGTTCACAATTTGATGTCGCGAAACGAGAATGGGAAATGACCCAGGCTCAGCTGGTCGCTCTCAATAAGGCGTCGGAAACTCAATTGATGAATGAGTTTGAGCGACTGGAGAACCTCGTGGCCGAGGCCACTGCCGGCACGAGCGGGGAAGGGAATGAGTTGTATAATCGAGTCGTGGGGGAGGTTAAGACATTGCTAGATAACTTCAGGGGGCTTCCAGGTGAGGTTCGAGAGGCGACAATACTTCAGCAAAATGCCGAAAGGGAGTTACAGATCCTGCAACATGAACTGCAGCTAACGGACCTGAAATTTCAATTCGGTCGCGGCATGGCACCCGTATTATTTGAACTTTACCGCAAAGTGAGGTCACAGGGTGCGCCGATGGATGAACTCGTGCGCTCCGGGGTGCTTCTTGAGGAAGCCAGACTGGCAGCACTATTGGTCGAACAACAATGGCAGGAGCAGTCCAGCTTGGAAAGAATCGCCACTGAAACGGGCAATGAACGTGCCGTAAAAGTACTCGCAGCCAGACGGGAGTTGTTGAAAAACCTTCGGGTCGAATACAGCGCGCTGGCGAGGAAGCTGGCGCGATACCGAACCACATCAGAAGAAAGGCTCGCCCAGTCTGCCCAGGCAACTGAGAGCCTAAAAAAGCAGCTCTTTTTGGTGCGAAGCGTCCCTCCACTGGGGCTCACCATGTTTGAAGGCTTGCCTGAAGGGTTCGTTTGGTTTTTCAGCCCAGGGCATCTTGCAATCATCGCATCATCTTTCAATACCTGGGTGTTGGAGAGGCGCGGCACCCTAATCTTTTTGGTCTTTCTTTTCGCTCTGCTATTGGGGATCCGGCCCCGCCTGATTCGGTTGTTGACCGAAACCAGCCGCAAGACACGGCGTGTTTCCCAGGATCGCTATAGTCTGACCCTGGCGGCGCTGGGATACACGTTGATTTTGGCGCTCCCGTTTCCAATCTTGCTTGTTACATTGAATTCAGTCCTGGCCTTCGCACCGGAATCTGATGATTGGCTCTGGGGGATTCGCTTTGGCTTGCCGGAACTTGCAGCGATCGCTTTTGTCGTCTGTTTACTTCTGGAAATTTCCCGTGAGAATGGCTTGGCAGCCCATTTCCGCTGGCGTCGGGAGCCAGTGTTGAGAATGCGGAACGGGTTTTTGACAGCATTTGCGGTCTATCTGCCATCCATCATAGTTACGACGGCTTGTATGTTTGGGGATGGGGCGCGACATCTGGAAAGCTTGGGGCTTTTGATCTTCTTAGTCGCGCATCTCGTGCTGGCTTGGATTGGATGGGAACTGGTGGTTGCGCAAGACAAGGGAAGCGATGGCAGCAGAGCCTCAAACTCAACCACACTTCTCACTTGGCTGCGCGTGGCGGTGGCAGCGGGCCTGCCAGCGGCACTGGTCGTCATGGCGGCAACTGGCTATTTGGTTACGGCCATCAGTCTCTCCTGGCTCTGGGTGTTGGTGTTGACAATTCTTGCAGGAGCAAACCTTGCGTATTGGCTGACCTTGCGATGGTTTGCCATCCGCCAGCGACGCCTCTCCGTGGAGGTCGTGTTGGAGAAGCGAAAAAGGGCGCGCAGGGAGGCGACGGAGTTCGGGGATAACGAAGGCTCCCATGAGGGGGAAGGAAGTGCTGGAGAAGAAGAGGATGTTGATTTGGTCTCAATTGGGAAGCAAACCCGTGATCTAATCCGGACCTTTTACATGCTGGGATTCGGTGCGCTGGTGCTCCTGTTCCTGAGTGAGTCCATTCCCGCTCTGGACACCGTTGATGAATGGCTTCTCGTGGGGAACCTCAGCCTCTTGGAATTGATTCAGATTCTATTTGTGGCGTGTGCCACCGCCACGGCAGCCACCAATCTCCCGGGTCTGTTGGAATTGGTGGTGTTGCACCCCATGAAGATCGCGATGGGCACGCGAAGTGCCATCCGCACGCTGGTGCAGTATGCCATCGCTCTTGTGGGCAGCATGATCGTGTTGGGGATTCTCCGGGTGGATTGGACACAATTCGGCTGGATCGCCGCCGCCCTGAGCGTCGGCATCGGGTTTGGGTTGCAGGAGGTCATTACGAATTTTGTTTGCGGGCTTCTCCTGTTATTTGAACGCCCGATTCGGGTTGGCGACGTGGTGACGATCGAAGGGACAACGGGCACCGTCAGCTGCATCCGGATGCGGGCGACGACCATCACCAACTGGGATCGTCAGGAGCTGATCATGCCCAATAAAAATTTTATTACCGGCGCTGTGTTGAATTGGTCGCTTAGCAATGCATTGAATCGGCTCACCATCCCCGTGGGCGTCGCCTATGGAAGCAATACGGAAAAGGCGTTGATCCTGCTCCAAGAAGCAGCGGCGGAGCATCCGTTGGTTCTGGGTGACCCGGCGCCGATGGTCACTTTTGAAGCGTTTGGCGACAGCGCTTTGAATCTGGTCCTGCGCGTGTTCTTGCCGGATATGGACAATCGGCTCTCGGTTGCGACGGCGCTCCACACTGCGATTCAAAAGAAATTTGACGAAGCCGGCATCGTCATCGCGTTTCCACAATGTGACATCCATGCGGGGGCGGGCTGGGAAAGGCTAGTGGATCGGCTTGTCCGGCAAGGGGCTGATTGACTGTGGAACCACCCAAACCCATGCCAGGGAGGGCTTCGGCGACCGCGGGCAATCTCCCCCGTTTCTCAGCCTCGCCAGAGAAATCGTTTTTGAGAGTCAGGCGGATGAATGGCCAGAAATCAGATGCAGTCAACGCGGCAAAGGCTTTTGCGAAATTCTTGCCTCCGTGCAAGTTGCGTGAGACGTTGCAAGATTGAGAATCATTCTGGCTTTACTTTTCGCAAAGCTGAGGATGAAGTCGTCATTCGTCCGTTTGTTCCCTAAATTCAATCATGGCAAAAGTCCTAGTGATCGATGATGAGCCGGCCATGGTGGAGGTGATTGCGACCCTCTGCCGCGAGGCCGGCTACGAAGTGTTCCCTTTCAACAACCCGGAGCGGGCTGTGGAACAACTGACTGAAATCATCCCCGACGTGGTGATCGCCGATATTAAAATGCAATCCCTCGGCGGATTCGATGTCCTCCGGCGCTGTCGCGAGTTTGATCTGCACATTCCCGTGATTCTCATCACCGCCTATGCCTCGGTGGAGACCGCCGTCGAGGCGATGAAGTGCGGCGCTTACGATTATGTGACCAAGCCGTTCAAGGTCGACGAACTCCGCCTCGCCGTCGGACGAGCGCTCGAATTCCGACTCACACTCCGGGAAAATGTCTACCTTAAGAACGAGCTCAAAGATCGGTATAAATTCGAAAACATCGTCGGCAACAGCCAGCGCATGCAAGAAATCTACCATCTCATCGGCAAGGTGGCGAATACCGATAGCACCATCCTGATCGAGGGTGAGAGCGGCACCGGGAAGGAACTGGTCGCCCGCGCCCTTCATTTCAACAGCAAACGCCAGTTGAAACCGTTCGTCGCCATTAATTGCAGCGCCCTCCCGGAAAACCTTCTCGAATCCGAGTTGTTCGGGCACAAGAAGGGGGCCTTCACTGGAGCGGTCGTCGATAAGGTCGGGCTCTTCGAAGAAGCCGAAGGGGGCACGATCTTCCTGGATGAAATTAACTCCATGGCAATCTCCCTCCAGACGAAACTCCTTCGCGTCCTTCAAGAACGGATGATCCGTCGGGTCGGAGAAACGAAAACCATTTCCGTGAATGTCCGGGTGGTCGCCGCCTCCAACGAATCGTTGCAGACCAAAATGAAGATCGGGGATTTTCGCGAAGATCTCTTCTACCGTCTGGCTGTGATTCCTATTGTGATGCCGCCCCTGCGGGAGCGCCCCGAGGACATCCCGTTGTTAGTGCATCATTTTCTGCAAAAGAACGCGGCCATCGCCGGGCAACCCACGATCACAATCGATCCGGAAGCGATGCAGCTCCTGGTGGGATACCGTTGGCGGGGGAATGTGCGCGAGTTAGAAAACGCAATTGAACGGGCCACCGCCCTTTGTGATGAAGGCCGGATCCAGACCCACGATCTGCCGCCACAGGTGGTGCAAGGGGAAACGTTCCGAGAATCGAGCCATCCGCAAGAATTCATCCCCGGCCAAACCCTCGACGAATTTGTCCAGCAACAAGAGCGTTTTTACATCGAAAACACCCTCCGCCATTTCGGTGGCAGCCGCGACAAAGCCGCCAGCAGCCTCGGCATCAGCATGGCCACTCTCTACCGCAAGGTCGAACCCAAACGCCCCCGCCGCCGACCGGTGCCCCAAGCGACTCGTCCAGAAAAGTAATAAACTCTCACAAAGGCGCAAAGGCACAAAGGAGGACTGAAACCGAAATGAGTAAGATTGTCCCAATAAACTGGGTGACCGCAGCCATGTATCCCGCATCCCGAGGGCGCCAGGCCCTCCAGCGCCATCGTTTTCGTGGGAGATGGGAATATTGCAAGTCTGCTTGAATACTTTGTTGCCATTGAAGGAACGCAGCGACTGTGAAGAAGAGTGAGCCGACAAAGAAGACTCCGTTCTGCGACGAAACCGTGCGCATCGCGGGAAAGCCACTCTCGGGAAACGCGGCCTGCATTCCCGCGACGCCAAAGCAGAGCGAGCCGATCATGAAGAGGCAGGCCATCCAACCATTCAACCCGGTGAACCTCACCCGCGCCCAATCGACCCTGGCCGAAATCGGAATCCGATGATCGCTCCCCTGGGGAGCCAAATGGGGAGCTAACCCCTTCCGATACGATCTGCCGTGGAGCACCAGCAGATGCCCCGACTCGTGCGAAAACACGGCGCGCGTGATCAATCGCCCTGGTCCAAAGAGTTGCGGTTTTTCAGAAGGCGTCATGGCAGCGTCAGGCATCAGGCAGAAGCGCTCCCGCAGATCGGCAACCGGCATTTGCCACAATCACCCGGAGGATTCCGCCTCGCCAAAAAGCGATGTCACAGCACCAAAACCGCTCTGGCAGCCCCGGTCGATGCCCAAATCAATGAAACCCGCCCTCCTAAAGATTGGACGGGGCATCCAACGGCGGGTGAATTTTAGCAATTGACAGAACGTAAGTCATTTGCTTCAAACAAACCTATGAAGATTCCCCCCTTTCTTCTCTGTCGTTCTCCCCTTCGTGTCGCCCTCATTTCCGCTGCCTTTGCGGCTTTGGTCTGCCCCGTGCATGGGCAGACGCTGTTCTGGGGGCCGAATCAATCCGGGGCTCCCACCGGCGGAGCGGGGGTTTGGGATCTTACTAACACCAACTGGGCCACCGATGATCTTGGCACCAGTTATCAGGCGTGGCCAGCCAGTCCGACGACCGGCATTGCCACCTTCGGTTCCTCCGCCGGGGTGGTGACCGTGGCGGATACTGTGACAATCGCCGTCGACCGCCTTCGATTTAACACCTCGGGCTATGAAATCACGGCGTCGGGGACGGGCGCGATTGATGACAACGGAGCGGCGCTCGTGTTTGAAAGCATCGGCGGAGATTCCACCACGACGATCTCCGCTCCCATCGTCGGGACAGGGGATTGGCAGTTTGAGCATGATCAGGATACGGTAGGTGGCGGGCCAATTAACACCTTTGTGCTGGATGGGATCAATACCCGGGATGGCGATCTGACCGTCAAAACCTCGGTCAACGACAATAGCCAAACCCGGAATATCCTGCAGTTCAATACCAACGACGCTCTCGGACCAGATGGAGCCAGCGGGAACACGATCATTTTAGAATCGAAAACTCAGCTGCTCGCCGGGGAAGATCTCACCCTTCAACATCAGGTCAATAGCTCGGCTGCCACGGCGGGCGGTCTCAGCGCGGCGGCGAACAAAACCCTGACCATCGACGATTCCACCCTGCTCGTCGGGACCAACCGACGTTTTGGTGGCCGGGTTGGCGAAGGAACCATTCTCTGGACCGACACAACCACAGCCCCCACTTCAGGGACGACGATATTAAACGGGGGGAGCGCTTGGACGTTGGAGGTTCCGGATGCAGCGGCTTTGGGAGGAAGTGGGACGAGTGTTGAGTGGGAAGGCCTTGACCAAACCTTACTCGTGAGTGGAACGTCAAGCTACTCGGGCACTCTTGTCCTAGAGCGTGGCCCGGGAGCCGGCTCGCTATTGGAAGTCGCAACGGGGATCACCTTTACTCAGACCGGCGATATCGTCCGGCAAAGTGGGGGCAATGCAACTGGCCAAGTGCCTGTTCTGAGGAAAACCGGGGAGGGCACCCTCTTCATTGATCGCGCCACGGGGATCACGCTGGCCGTGGGGGGAACGGGAACGACCGGGGGAATCTCGGTCGAAGAAGGTACGCTAGAAGTGCAAAACAGTTCAGGATCGGCCACCGGTCACGGCTATGTGAGAATCGCCGATGGAGCCACCCTCCGGGCACGCGATGGCAGCATCATCAACCCAACCAATGACAATGCCGGGGCTGACGATGAAATCCGGATTTACGGGACGTTGGAACTCGGGCCGGGCATCGCTTCGGTCACGATCGGCAACTCCACCGACGACAATGATTCGCTGTTCATCGCCGGCAATGATGGGGTGACCGATTTTGACGGCCTCTTGGAGATTGAATTTGACGGAGCCACAAGTGATTTCCTGGACCTCTACGGCACCTTAACCCTCGATACCGGCGGGGACTCGATCTTGCGGTTGGAAAATTTCGGGTTGGGAGCCATGGATGCGCAGATCTACACCATCGCCAGCTACACCACCCTGAATGGCACATTCGATCAAATCATTAACAACACTGGGCTCACCCTAGACTCGAGCTTTGGCACCGGCGGCATTGATTACGATTATCTGGGAGGAAGTAACATCGCCATTAGCTTTGTGCCCGAACCGAGCGTTGGGCTGTTGGTTCTCGTGGGAGTGGGAGGCCTGTTTCTCTCGCATCGGGTGCGTCCAGCCCGCCGTTGATTCTTAGCGCGGAACAATAACAGGGGGGGAGGGTAAATCCCTGACACAGTAACAAAACCGCTCTGGTAGCCCTGGTCGATGCCCAAATCAATGCGCGCACCCTCCTAAAGATTGGACGGGGCATCCAAAACAGCGGCGGGCAGGCGTCCTACCCGCCACATGCCACCCGCCAACCGTCCAACGCGCAGCTCTCTTTTCCCTGCCGAGGGCAAATGCCCGCCCTGGGGCTTGGACATTTTCAGCCCTCTTCATCCCGAAGGCGGAGGGGGAGGAGACCGACGGTGAGGTCAATGGCAGTTGGTTTGTCCAGCATCGACTTGTTCTGATTGACTCTCACAAAGGCACCAGGGCACAAAGCCATGCTTCGATGGTTTCTATCACCGGTCTCAACGCTCAATGAACGGGAACGCATTCATCAACAACAATCTTCCCGAATCCGATGGCGGGTGAATTTTAGCGATTGACACCGCGCCGGATTACCTCTCTTTTAATTCCTAATGTTGATTCACATCAAACCTGTTGTCGCGATTGTCGCGGCTATTGCGGTCGTCGTTACCGGCGCCCAGGCAGGTTTGATGCGGTGATCAACTTTTCACCTTTTCAAAACCCGCCTGCGGCAAATCGGCTGCGGGCTTTTTTTATGTCCGGGTCGATCGCCAAGGGACTCTCCCTCAACCGACCTCATGCAACGACCCGACTCGCGCCTTCCCGATAAAACTTCGCCCACGAGCCCGACTGTTCTGAAAAGAAATAGACTCTCACAAAGGCGCAAAGGCACAAAGGATGACTG
>CAZSPO010000111.1:0-10047 GCA_964608775.1 uncultured Chthoniobacterales bacterium
AAAACTACAAATCCTCGGAACCGGCTGCGCCAAGTGCAACGCCCTCACAGAAGTCACCAAACAAGCTGCCGAAGAACTCGGTCTGCCTTATGAAATCGAGAAAATCACGGATATGATGCGCTTCGCCGATTTTGGCGTGATGATCACGCCGGCCCTCGTCGTGGATGGCGTGGTGAAGACCTCGGGCAAAGTCCCTGCGCTCGCTGAAGCGAAAACCCTGCTACAAAGCTAACATTCCATGAAAAAGTTTCTCACGTTTGGATTGCTCGCGCTGGCGATGGTCGGTGCAGGGGTTGCGGTCAAGCAACGCATGGCGGCCTCTCAATCTCCGCCGGTCGCGGAGAAGGGGCAGCCCGCTGACGTCGGGTTGCCGCTCAATGGCAAGGTCGTGACTTATTTTACCGGCGATGTCCGCTGCCCGTCCTGCCTGAAAATCGAGAAGCTCACCCGACAGACGGTTGAAACCCGTTTTACCCAGCAATTGCAATCCGGCACCCTGGTGTTCCGCACGCTCAATGTCGACGAACCGGAGCATAAACATTTCGTGGATGACTATCAGCTTGTTAGCAAGACGGTAATTGTGTCGGTGCGAGAAAATGGCAGGGAAATCGGTTTCGAAAACCTGACAGATGTCTGGTTGAAACTGAATGATCCCGTGGAATTCGAAAACTATCTGGCCGCATCTTTACAATAGCGGAGCGGGGACTGGCTTTGTGATCACCTCTTGGTTCATCGCGGCGTGGCTCGGGGTTCTGACATCCATCAGCCCTTGTCCTCTTGCGACGAATATTGCCGCCGTCTCATTTCTCGCACGGCGCATGCATTCCCGGCGTCTTGCGGTGGCCGGTGCTTTGGCCTACGCGTCCGGACGTGCTGCCATCTATCTTGTGATTGGGCTTCTCGTGACATGGGGTTTGGCGACCGCACCGACCCTTTCCACGTTGCTCCAGCAGAATGTCGCCCCTTTCATCGGCCCGCTTTTAATCGTGGTCGGTCTCGTGCTTCTCGGTTGGTTGTCACTGCCAATCCAGTTCGGCTTGTCCAGTTCTGCTACGGCGGAACGCTTGGCCGGGCTTGGCTTGCTGGGGGAGTTTCTGCTCGGGATGGTTTTCGCCCTCACGTTTTGCCCTGTCTCAGCCGCCCTGTTTTTCGGGACGCTCCTACCCCTCGCCGTGGTCGGCGGGGCGGCGTGGACGTTGCTGTTGATCTATGGAGTTGCCACAGCCATTCCCGTGGGTGTCATCGCGGTGCTGCTCGCCCTCGGTGCCAACCTTCCCCGGAAAATTCTTGGAGGGATTCAACGTTGGCAGGGGCTCGTGGGTAAAATCACGGGCACCGCGATTCTTCTCGTTGGGGTCTGGCTGACCGTGCGGTTGTTTTTCTAATCAACTTTCGCGCCAGGTTCGACATCGTCATGGTCCAAGGAACCTGCGCGCACATCGTAAACCAGCAGACGCGGGCCTTGGCCGGTCTCGCGGTCCCGGTCGTTTTGCTGAATGAATAGCAGACCGCCAGAAAGCGCGGGGGGAGTCCACGCTTCGGGCGCATGAAAGAAGAGGCCGTTCCGCTGGCGCCCCGGGCCGACGGCGGTCGGATTGAGCACCGCCCAGACACCGGTTTCGCCCAGGGCGAAGACCCCTTCTCGCGTCCCCAAAAGCGAGCCGCGAAAGAGGCCCAGCGGCAGTTCGCGTTCTCCGATGCGAGCCATCCATCGCATCGGATCCCGCCACTGCTCCCTCCCATCGCGGACGTCAAGTGCCACAAGCTCCGCATGGAGTTGGTGGCGCCCGTCAAAACCTAACAACAGACCATCCCGCACAATTGGCTGCATCATATGCACGGCGAAACGGGGGGCAGTCCAGGCCACACGGATTCTACCTTTCGGATCGATTTCTAACATGACGCCCCCCGGCCCATAGGTCTCCGTGAGAAAGATGCGGTTTCCCCCCGCTAGCACGGGACTGACCGCATTCACCGACTCGTATCGGTCGGCGCGCCAAGGGAAGGCATCCGTCAGCCGTCCCTCGGAGGGATCGATGCAGAGAAGCCCTCCCGTGGCAGGATCACTCTCGCCCCCGGCAAATACCAGCAGCCAATCCCGGCCATGCACCCGGACCACGACGGGCGAAGCATAGCTAGCTCCCCATGGATGTCGGATCACCCAACGCTCCTTCCCGGTCGCCCGGTCAAAGGCTAATACCGTCCGGTTATCGGACCCGCCGGCGTTCACCACAATCAAGTCGCCCCAGACAAGCGGGGAAGCGCCGGCCCCAAAAAATCGCGGGGCGGTCTGATACGCCCCCTCGAGATCCTGCTGCCAAACCAGACGACCGGTCGCTTGTTCCCGGCAGGTGAGTTTGCCGGCCACTCCATGGGTGTAAACAAAGGGGGCCGCCAGCACAGGGCCGCAGCGGGGGCCGTTGTTGTATCCGTAGCGATCTTCGTAAACGACCGGGTCGGCTTTCTGCCAGCGTAGGCGACCGGTTTCGACCTCCCGAGCTTCGAGGATTTCTTCGTCACCGAGCCGATGAAAGAGGAAGCAGAGCCCATCGGCGGTGGCGACATTCGCATAGCCAGAGCCGCGGGCGACTTCCCAGATGGGTCCCGCTTCTAGTTTGCTCCAGTCGACCGGAGCATCCCGGGTCGTGGCATCATCGTGCGGCCCTAAGAAACGGGGCCACGGCTCAATGATCGCCTGGGGGCTCAGCGGCGCGGGAGCCCGATGGATCGTGAGCCGCTCCTCAGCATTGGCCGGAGCCGGGGTCGCCAGAAGCAGGCCGATTAAAATTGGGAGGCGAGCCAGTCGTGGAAAGCTGCGCCATGGGCGTGGCCGGGAGTGAGAGATCGTTGCCATGGTTGAACGAAAAATAACGGATCACCCGCCAAAAAGGGAGAGCGGGGATCGGTATTCCACTGGAGAAAAGGGAGATCAGATCGATTGTTGCCCAACAGCGCACGACCTTGTTCGCCGGGGAAAGGTTTCCCATTCAAAGCCAGCCCACCGATACCGGCCAGCCCAGCCACCGCCAGCACGGTTCGTTCGCCGCTGTATTGCCGGGCCATTTGAATGGCGTCGTCGAAAGCCAACAACTCCTCCAACAACGCAGCCGGATTTTGGGAGAGCGCTGCTTTTCGAACCAGCCCGGCGTCAACAATGAGAAAGTAACCCTGGTGGTTGTATTCAAGCAGTTGCACGGCCTTGCGAACCATCACCGCTAAAGGGGGTTGGTAAGCGGCGGGCCCCATTTCGTCCCGGCCCGCCATGGTATCGTCAGCAAAGAGACCGAGTACACGGGGCGGTTGCCAGGTAGGGATGGCCTCCAATTCCTCGAAATTCTGTGCGGACTTATATCCGGCTTGACGGGCTTCCAAGAGTAAGTCGCGAGCATCTTCCCGCGAGCCCCCTTTTAGCTTTGGCAAAAAATCTCGGCGCCCGCCGCCGAAGATCACATCGAAACGCCGCTCACCAATCAGCGCGGCGGCCACGGCGGGGCCGTCATCCGCTGGGACGCCCTGGGTGATAAAAGCGGCCGGGGCGGACCGCGAAATGGGGCCATTGGTCACCAATCCCACGCTACGCCCCGCTCCGGCTGCTTGGGTGACGAGCAGAGGGACATCCGCCGACGGGGTTGCGTTCCAGCCCGTCGGTTGGCCACCGCTCAGGAGGGCGGCGGCGGCGGCACTGTCTGGAACAGGCGAATCGACTGCTTCGATCCGCAGCGTGCCCGAGACAGGGAGTTGCTCCATGACCAAGCTCGGCTCCCGCCCCCCGTATAATCGAGCGGCCGCAACGGCCCGTGGGTCAAGGTTGTCCGTGACAAATAAGATCACGGCAAACGGTCGTTGCACCACCCATTGCTTAAAGAAAACGAAGCCGAGGCCCGCAAAGAGCAGGATACAAAGGAGGGCAATCAAGCGGTCTCGAAGTTTCACAGGCAAGGAATTGAGCGGGATCCGGTGTTTGGGATTGATCGAAACCCGGAAGCCCCCAATAAACAACCTCACCATGTCGGCACCAGTTATTTTGATTATTCGGGACGGTTGGGGGCTCAGTCCAAAAGGGGCAACCGCTGCTGAAGAAGAGGGAAACGCGCCGCTGCTGGCCCACCTGCCCTTTCAAGATCATCTTTACGCCGCATACCCGGCTGGTCGGTTGAGTGCGAGCGGTCTGGATGTTGGCTTGCCAGAGGGGCAGATGGGCAATTCGGAAGTCGGCCATCTGAATCTGGGGGCGGGTCGCGTGGTTTACCAAGATCTGACGCGCATTAATCAAACGAT
The DNA here is from genome assembly GCA_964608775.1 of uncultured Chthoniobacterales bacterium. Classification (GTDB taxonomy): domain Bacteria; phylum Verrucomicrobiota; class Verrucomicrobiia; order Chthoniobacterales; family CAZSPO01; genus CAZSPO01. Next base: position 4,279 of record CAZSPO010000111.1, read on the forward strand.
CGAAGAAGGCGGGTTGTCCTCGAATGTCACCCTGCAAAAAGCCTTTGCCCTCGCGCATGGCAAGCGGTTGCACCTGATCGGACTGGTGTCGGACGGCGGGGTGCACAGTCATCAAAATCATTTGATCGCCCTGGCGCGCACCGCGCACGAATCTGGGGTCCGTGCCATTGCGATCCATGCCATCACGGATGGACGCGACACCTCGCCAACCGGGGGAGCTGACTCCGTGACCCTGGTAGAAAAAGCACTCGCTCCTGTTGGCGCCAAAATTTTGACGGTTGTCGGTCGCTACTTCGCGATGGATCGCGACAAACGATGGGATCGGGTGAAATTGGCGTGGGATGCCATTGTGCACGGCCTCGGCGAAGCGCGGGATGATTCACCCGCCGCTGCCATGCGGACGAGATACGCCGCCGGCGAAACCGACGAATTTCTCAAACCGATGGTGTTCGGCGAGGCGAACCAACAACGGATCGCAGACGGTGATGTCATCCTGTTTTTTAACTTCCGCGCCGACCGGGCTCGGGAATTGTCGGAGGCATTTTTAATGAAAGCATTTGAGGGCTTCGATCGGCGTGGTTGGCCACAGGTTCATTATTTCACCCTCACGGAATACGACCAAAGTTACACCTGCCCGATGGTTTTTGAACCCGCCACCCTTTCTCACATCCTCGGTCAGGTCGTGAGCCAGGCTGGTAAAACGCAACTTCGGATCGCTGAAACGGAAAAATACCCGCACGTCACCTACTTCTTCAATGGCGGCGAAGAAATCGCCTATCCCGGCGAAGACCGCCAAATTATTCCCTCCCCCAAAGTCGCCACCTACGATTTGCAACCGGAGATGAGCGAGAGCGAGGTGACTCGGACGTTGCTCGCCCTGCTCCCTCGTTATGACCTCGTCATTTTGAATTATGCCAATCCTGACATGGTCGGCCACACGGGGGTGGTCGAGGCAGCCATCCAGGCGGTGGAAGCCGTGGATCATGGCGTGCAGCAGATCGTGGAGAAAGTCCTCGAACTGGGAGGCAAAGCCCTGATCACCGCCGACCATGGGAATTGCGAACGAATGCGCAACCCGGACGGCTCCCCCCATACCGCGCACACGACCAACCTCGTCCAAATTTGGTATGTCGCAGCTGACGCTGATTTCTACACCTTGCGCGATGGCATTCTTGCGGACGTAGCTCCCACCCTGCTCGCGATGATGGGGCTCACCCCGCCGGAGGAGATGACGGGGAAAAGTTTGTTGGTGCCGAAGCCTTGAGGGGACGCATCCGTTGTGACCGGCAACCGCCTGAAAGCCTGAAAGCCTGCGCAAAAAGATCAAGCAACCACGACTGGTTTTATGAAACCGGGGGGTAAGCTAACCCGACCGATGTTTGAACCATTGTGAGCAATTCTTGCCCAAGCTGCGAAATGCGATTGCAAAGCGAGGACGGCAGGCAAAGAGTGGGAGGATTATGACTTTGACTGAAAAGCTTTTGGCCCGGGCCGGGGGGCGGGTGCGTGTTGAACCGGGAGAAAATATCTGGGTAAACGTTGATGTGCTCCTCACTCATGATGTTTGTGGGCCCGGCACGATTGGGGTTTTCAAACGAGAATTTGGAGAAGCCGCCAAAGTTTGGGATCCGAAGCGGATTGTGATTATCCCGGACCATTACATCTTCACGGCCGACAGCCTCTCAAACCGCAACGTCGATATCCTGCGGGCGTTCGTGAAGGAACAAGGTCTGCCCTATTTTTATGATGTCATCGACGATCCGAATGGAGAATGGCACTTCGATCCCGAACAAGGTCAATTAAAACGGCAATACGGCTCCGGCTACCTCGGCGTTTGTCACACCGCCCTTCCGCTAAAAGGCCATACACGACCCGGGGAAGTCTTGGTAGGGACCGACTCCCATACCTGCATGGCCGGGGCTTTTGGTGAATTCGCCACTGGCATTGGCAATACCGACGCGGGATTCGTCTTGGGCACAGGCAAAATCCTCCTGAAAGTTCCTCATTCCATGCGCTTTTATCTCGAAGGCGAGCTGCCCCCAGGCGTGATGGCAAAGGATGTGATTTTGCATGTGATCGGCGACATCGGATTCGACGGAGCCACTTACAAAGCGATGCAATGGGAAGGCCCCGGCGCTTCGGCTCTCAATATTGACGATCGCATGACCATCGCCAACATGGCCATCGAAGCCGGTGGGAAAAACGGAATCTTTCCAGCTGATGAAAAAACCTTTGCCTACGTGGACGAACGAATCGCGGCGAACGGCACCAAAGCGGATTACAACCCGGTCGAGCTCGACCAAGATCAACGCTTTGCTTATGACAAAGTTTTTGATCTTTCCAAATTGGAACCGACCGTGGCTATGCACCCCGATCCCGGCCAGCGCGCCCTGGCCAAAGAGCTCGGAAACATCCCGCTCGACCGCGCTTACATCGGCTCATGCACCGGGGGGAAGACCAGCGATTTTTTGGCCTTCGCCGAAGTGGTTCGGGGGAAGACGGTCAAGATCGACACCTTCGGAGTGCCGGCGACGACCCAGGTGGTGACCGACTTGAAATCCGCCCAACTCAGCGGCAAAAGTGTTTGGGACACCTTGGTGGACGCCGGAGTGACCATGACCGAAAACGCTTCGTGTGCGGCCTGTCTGGGGGGGCCGGTGGACACGTTCGGTCGGATGAACACCCCGATGAACTGCATTAGTGCAACGAACCGAAATTTTCCCGGTCGGATGGGGCACAAGGAATCGAAGGTTTTCCTCGCGAGCCCTTACACGGTAGCGGCTTCGGCTCTCACCGGGCGAATCACAGATCCCCGGGAATTTGTTTCGTAATGCCCCTATCCGTGGAAGAAAGACGATTCCCATGTTGATTTTACGAATGCTTTTCCGTCCCGCTCTATCGGCCTGCTTAGCGGTCGGTCTCCTTACGGGATGTGCCGGGGGGCCGGAGGAGGACTCCCCAAACAGCGAACTGGGCACGGTGGGGAGTCCGACCACTGAGGAAGCCGATCCCGAAGCCCCATCGGGTACCGGAGAGTGGTTTGCCACCAAGAAGGCGTTCACCCCCTTCTTTGTGCTCGGCCCTCAACAATCTGGCGGCCCCGATTTGAGCTTGAAGAAGGACGAAAAAGTCGAGCTGGTGAAACGAGGCTTTGGCTACAGCCAGGTTAAGATTGAAGATGGCCGCATTGGCTATGTGGCCACAGATTCCCTGGAGCCGAGTGAGCCGCCAGCTCCCGAAGTGGAACCTGAGGCTCCGGTTTCGGGGGCCATCACCCGAGTTTACAGTTCTGGTTCATCCTCATCCTCCTCACCCCCGCCCGACCTGCCTCCGCTACCCGAGCCCGCCCCGGCTCTTCAGCCCGAAGAGGTCCCTGCTTTCCGTTATTGATTCTCCTTGCCGCCGTCTCCGGCCCCCTCTCATGCCGCACACCCTCACCACCCATGCCTACGTCGTCCGCGACAACATCGATACTGACCAAATCATTCCGGCCCAATACCTCACCCTGGTGCCAACCATTCGCGAAGAATACGACAAACTCGGTTCTTACGCCCTGATCGGGTTGCCCGACGATCAATATCCTGTCCGACTCGTCCCCGAGGGCGGAACGAAATCCGCTTTCGGCATCGTGATCGGGGGGCGCAACTTCGGCTGCGGCAGTTCCCGCGAACATGCTCCTATCGCGCTCGGGGCCGCCGGGGTGCAAGCCGTAATCGCCGAGTCTTACGCCCGCATTTTCTTCCGTAACTGTGTGGCCACGGGGGAACTCTTCCCATTCGACTGCCCGGAACGGCTATGCGACCTGATTCAAACGGGTGACGAGGTCACGCTCGACTTTGATGCCGGAACTTTAATCTGGAACGAGCGCACAATTACCCTCAGTCCATTGGGCGAAGTCCGACCGGTTGTTGAAGCAGGTGGGATTTTCAATTACGCCCGACAAACCGGCATGATGCCCCAACGCTGACATTTCTCCTCCCGGCCTTCTCTCCATGATTTACGATTTGAGTCTCCGCACGGTGGGTTGGGTCACGGGGCTGATCTTTTTGGTCGGTTATCTTGCCGCTTTTCTGCAACGCGACCGGGTGATCAGCTGGCTGCGCCGCTTCCCCCGTTCGTATCTGGCGGGAGCTATCTTGCTAACCCTTGCCTTCGTCTGGACGTTCATCCTTCTCGCGACGATGGATCTTGGGGAGATCGCCCATCTCCGCCGCTGGTTTCTCATTGCCATGCCCATCGCTTACGTTCTCACCCTCCGATTCGTCGATGACTTCCTGGCCGTGCGCGCGTTCGCCGCCCTTTTGCTGCTCGCGGCCGATCCGCTTCTCTGCGCCGCTTTTCTCCGCCCCGAACCCGGTCGATTACTCCTTGTGATCATCGCCTACGCGTGGATTCTTAAAGGCCTTTTCTATATCGGCATCCCTCACCTCCTCCGCGATCAAATCGGCTGGGTCACCCAATCTTCAGCTCGATGGAAATTCGTCACCCTCACCGGAGCCGCTTACGGCGCGGCACTGCTCGCTGTCAGCCTCACCACTTTTCGGAGTTGATGACCGATGACCCCGCGCATCCTCGTGATCCGGGGCGGGGCCATTGGTGATTTCGTCCTGACCTTACCGGCCATCCGGCTGCTTAGGGAAGCCTTTCCCCAATGCGAATTGGTTCTGCTCGGTTACCGACACATTCTCGAATTGGCCTGCGACCGATGGTATGCCACCGAAGCTCGCAGCATTGAATATGGCCCGCTCAGTCGCTTTTTCATCCCAAACGCACCGCTTGACGAAGCGTTACACGGGTTTTTCGCCGAATTCCAACAGGTAGTCAGCTACCTTTACGATCCGGACGGTTTCTTCCGGGCCAACCTCGAACGTTGCGGTGTAAAACGACTCCTCGTTGGCAACCCTCGGATCAGCGATCGCAAACATGCGGTCGAACAACTGGCCGAGCCGCTTGAGCAACTGGCTCTCTATCTCGAAGATCCTGCCCCGCGTCTCTACCCGAACGAGGCCGATACAGCCAGAGCCAACCAGCTTTTGAGGGCGGTTCCCCGCCCTTTCCTCGCTCTTCACCCGGGTAGCGGCAGCCTGGCAAAGAACTGGCCGACCGCCTGGTTCTGCGATTGGCTGCCAACCTGGTGTCGGCGACATCCCGACAGCGGTCTCGTGCTGGTGGGAGGCGAGGCCGATCAAGCGCCCCTTACCGCGCTGCGGAACCGTCTGGGCGGGCGAATCCAGGCGACGTTACACAACATCCCGTTGCCAGTCCTCGCCGCCGTTTTTCGCCAAGCCCGGCTTTACCTGGGCCATGACACTGGCATTTCCCATATCGCAGCTGCCGCTGGGGCTCGTTGCGTTCTGTTGTTTGGCCCGACTGATCCAGAGATTTGGGGTCCGCGCAACCCGGGGGTCACGATCCTGAGGGCAGCGACCTCGGTCCCCGACGCGCTACCGGCCCTCGCCGATCTTTCCCCTAAACGTGTGGACAGGGCATGCGAAGTCGTCTGGGAACTGGGGAAATAACCCCGACGCTTTCATAAAACCCGGCGTGTGTGTTTGATTTGATAGTAATCTTTCACAATCTGCACCCCACGTTCAATAACCGCAGACTTCCAGGCCGGGTACGCGTTTAAATTCAGTTTGATGGTTGGTGACGACTGCCATGCCATTGACCAGTGCGGTGGCGGCAATCCAGAGGTCGTTGGTGCCAATGAGCGAACCATTTCCAGCGAGCAGTCGGTAGAGTTCGCCGTATTGCCAGGAGATATCCACG
>CAZSPO010000112.1:0-10026 GCA_964608775.1 uncultured Chthoniobacterales bacterium
GCAGGCCCTGGTGATGAGAGCCCTTCTTTCCCCGTCCCGCAGTCATTCCCGCAGGTACCCCGTGCACTCATAAGAGCAGGAGCACCGCCAGGAGAACGCCACCCAAGCCGAACGCAGAGTTGGCGGGCAATCGCCGCTCGGGTGTTCGAGCGACCATCGGCTATTTTGAGTATGCGGGAGGGGAAAGAAAAGGGGTGTCTCCCTGGTGCGAATGGTCGGGTTCCCGTGGGGCGTGGGGGTGATTTTCCCATTGCATTCCCTGAAAGTGCCCCCCTGAATGCCCTCCCTTATGAGTAGCGACGCGAAGACCCCGCGGGAACGGATGGAGAAAATTGTCAGCCTCTGCAAACGGCGCGGCTTTATTTTTCAAAGCAGCGAAGTTTACGGCGGGCTCAATGGCTGCTGGGATTATGGCCCCATGGGGGTGGAGTTAAAGCGGAACCTCAAGGACTACTGGTGGCGGGTGATGACCCGGGAACGGGATGATATCGTCGGGCTCGACGGTTCGATTCTGATGAATCGTCGGGTTTGGCAGGCTAGCGGACATGAGGGCACCTTCAGCGATCCGATGGTTGACTGCAAAACGTGCAAGGGACGGTTCCGGGCCGACCAGCTTGAGCAGGCTACCTGCCTGCAAAAGCCGAGCAAAACCCCATCCAACTGCGGAGGAGAACTCACGGCCCCCCGTTCCTTTAATCTCATGTTCAAGACCTTCGTCGGGGCAACCGAAGATGAATCCGCGATCACCTATCTGCGGCCCGAGACGGCTCAGTCCATTTTTGTGCAGTTCAAGAACGTGCTGGAAACCTCTCGTAAAAAGTTGCCTTTCGGCATTGCGCAAATTGGCAAAGCGTTCCGGAACGAAATCAACCCGCGCAACTTCACCTTTCGCTCCCGGGAATTCGAGCAGATGGAGTTGGAATACTTTTGCCACCCCGACCAGGGCTCGGCGTTGTTAGATTATTGGTTGGAAGAGCGGCTGAAATTTTACGAAGCCATCGGCCTGCCTAGGACCCAGCTCCGGGTGCTCAACGTGCCAGAGGGGGAACGAGCCCACTATTCCCAGGGCACTTACGACATTGAATATGCTTTCCCGTTCGGGGTGCAAGAACTCGAGGGGGTTGCTTATCGGACAGATTACGACCTCACTTGCCATCAGCAGGCGAGCGGCAAGCCGTTTGAATATTTCGATGATGAAACTCGCGAAAAATTCGTCCCGCACGTTGTGGAGCCGAGTGCAGGCGTGGATCGCACCCTGCTCGCTCTCTTGTGCCAAGCGTTTGATGAAGAGACCGTGACCGATGAAAAAGGCAAAGCCGAGGTTCGAACCGTCCTTCGGTTCGTGCCGAGAATGGCACCGGTAAAATGTGGGGTCTTTCCGTTAATGAAAAATCGCCCGGAAATTGTGGCGCAGGCCCAAGCGATCACCGCCGCGCTGCGTCCGTATTTTCTGGTGCAATACGATGAGAGTGGAGCCATCGGACGGCGTTATCGGCGGCAGGATGAAATCGGAACCCCATTTTGTGTCACCATCGACTTCGACACGATCGGAGAGAACGCACCGGAAAATCGAGGCACGGTGACTTTGCGGCATCGGGACAGCATGCAGCAAGAGCGAGTGCCGGTGGAGGGATTGGTCGAACGGCTGCGCACGTTGGTGGATTGAGGGGCGAGGAGTTTTGAGGGGGCGGAGTGGCGAAAAAGACAGAGCTGCGACAGAATTTTGTTGCGCGTTTCCGTCAGAAATGCGCAGATTCACGCACATGACAATTTACTCGTTTAAGGAGGCTGCTTGAAGACGGTTGGGGTGGGAGTGATCGGGGGCGGCTTGATGGGCCGCGAAGTTGCGAGCGTGCTGGGGCGTTGGTTCACCCTCGAAGGCATGCCAGTCGTGCCCCGCCTGATCGGGGTCGCTGATTTGCAGCCGACGGCCCTCGCTTGGTTTGAGCAAGTGTCCGATTGCCGCTTGCGCACGACCGATTATCACGCGTTGCTCGCCGAGCCTGAAATCGAAGTCATTTACGCAGCGGTGCCTCACTCGTTGCATGAAAAGATCTATCTCGACGTGCTGGAGGCCGGCAAAGATCTCTTCGCCGAAAAGCCGTTTGGCATTGATGCCGCCGCTGCCCGTCGGATCGCCACGCGAGCCCGGGAGCTAGGGCGCTTTGTCCGGTGCAGCTCGGAGATGCCGTTTTGGCCGGCCGGTCGGCGGGCCATGGAAATGCTGGCCGGTGGGGGGCTCGGAGAGCTGATCGAAATTCGGACGGGGCTGCTGCACTCCAGCGATCTCGACCGGCAGAAACCGATCAATTGGAAGCGCCAACAGACGCTCTGCGGCCCGGGCGGTGTGATGGCCGATCTTGGGATGCACGCCCTGCATTTGCCTCTGCGGCTCGGGTGGGATCCGACCCATCTTTATGCGCAGTTGCAGAAAATTGTGACCGAACGCCCCGATGGCAAAGGGGGGCTTGCCCCGTGCGATACCTGGGACAACGCCACCCTCCACGCCACCGTGCCCATCGCCGGCAAGCCGGTCCCGATGCAACTGGAAATGAAGCGCATTTCCCCGAGTGACACCAATTCCTGGGTGTTCGAGGTCACAGGAATGGATGGCGGTTTTCGGTATTCCACCAAAGAGCCCAAGACCTTTTGGACCTTCCGGCGCGAGGGGAAATCGCAGCAATGGTGCCGCGAAGATCTGGGGTTTCAAACGTGGTATCCCACCATCACCGGCATCAATTTCGAACCGGGCATGGCTGATATTCTCGCCCAGATGTGGGCGGCGTTTTTCGTGGAACGGAACGGCGATCTGGCGGGCCGTTTCCATTGCGCGACCCCGGAGGAAGCGGTCCGCACGCACGAAATTTTTGAAGCGGCCATCACCTCGCACACCAGCCAAACGGTGGTCTCCCTTTCCCGGCCCTGATTGCTCCATAATTGCCCCATGATTCCCCTAAATCAACGCACGTATACCTTACATCTCCCGCCCCGCGTCCGGTTTGGGCGAGGGCTGGCCACCCGTCTTCCCGAAATTCTGGAGGGTCGTTCGTGTCGCCGGATCTTTCTTCTGAGCGACGGCACTTTGGAGAAACTGGGCACCGTGGAAAAGGTGCGCGCTCCGTTGGAAGCAGCGGGCATGGAGGTGACGACCTTTACCGCCATCCCGCCGGAACCGCCTACCACCTGCTTGGAAGAAGCGCTAACGTTTGCCAAATCCCGAGGGGCATTTGACCTGATCGTTGCCTTGGGGGGAGGGAGTGTGATGGATGTCGCTAAGGTCGCCGCGATCTGCCTCGGGCATGGGCGGCCTCCCACTGATTTTTATGGGATTCATCAGGTGCCCGGTCGCGGGATTCCGACCTTGTTAATGCCCACCACGGCGGGGACCGGTTCTGAAGTCACCCCAGTTTCCATTCTGACCGATGTCGAAAAGCAGGTGAAAGCCCGGACATTCAGTCCATTTATTCTGCCGGATGACGCGGTGATTGATCCGGCGCTGACCGACAGCGTGCCGCCGCGGGTGACAGCCGCCACGGGGATCGACGCCTTGGTGCATGCGATGGAAGCTTACATTGCCAAGGTGGCCACGCCTTACGCCCAGGGGCTCGCGCTGGAGGCGGTCCGGTATATCAGCCGTTCGTTGCGACGCGCCTGTCAGGATGGGGGAGATACCGAAGCGCGCGATATGATGGCGGTAGGGGCGAACCTCGCTGGGATGGCCTTTGCCAACTCCTCCTGCTGCGCGGTTCACGCGTTGGCGCTGCCGCTCGGGGGCCGGTTTCACATTCCCCACGGGGAAGCGACGGGGGGCCTGTTGGCCGCGACGATGCGGGTCAATGCCCCGGCCTGTCAGCCCGCCTTTGCGGAGTTGGCTCTGGCGATGGGGCTGACGGATACCCGACCGGAAGCCTTTCTCGCGGCCCTGCAAGCCTTGCAATCCGACCTTGGCCTGCCGACCTCCCTCGCCCATTATGGGGTGACCGCCGACGCCTTGCCGGAGTTGGCGCGGCATGCGGTTGAGATTCGCACGTTAATTGAGCCCAACCCCGTTTTGATCGACGAAACGACTGCTGTGAGCATTTACCAAGCCTGTTTGCCATGACTACAACCTCTGCCCTCCCTTGGTTTCCTCCGCAGCTCTGGATCGATGGGGCGTGGCGATCGGCCCCCACGGTCAAGCCGGTGCACAACCCGGCGACAGGCGAGTTGGTGGCCGAAGTCGGCCAAGGGGGGCGTCCGGAGTTGGATGCGGCGATTGAGGTTGCCATGAAAGCCTTCCCTGCCTGGAGCCGGACCTCTGCCCAGACCCGGGGAGCCATTCTCAAAAAGACAGCCGCTCTGCTGCTCGAACGCCGCACCGCCTTCGCCACCTTGCTGACGCTTGAGCAAGGGAAAACCATCCGCCAAGCCGAAGCCGAGGTCGAGTATGCCGCCAGTTTCTATGAGTGGTTCGGGGAAGAAGCCCGCCGGTTGCACACGGTCGTCACCGATCATCCCATGGAAGAGCGGGAGTTTTTCATTGAGAAACGCCCGGTGGGAGTCGCCGGGATCATTACCCCTTGGAATTTTCCCCTCGCGCAAGGAGCGAAAAAAGTCGCCGCCGCTCTGGCTGCCGGCTGTTGTTTTGTTTGGAAACCGGCTGAGTTAACTCCGTTGGTCGCGCTCGCCATGGGGCCGTTGCTCGCCGAGGCCGGGCTTCCCGCAGGGGTGGCGAACATCGTGATGGCCCGGGGATCGGTCGCCGGTCCGGCCTTTGCGGAGCATCCGGGGGTGCAAGTCGTCTCGCTCACCGGCTCCACCGAGACCGGGAGTCAGGTCATGCGGGATTGCGCAGCGCAAATCAAACGGGTGTCACTCGAACTCGGTGGCAACGCCCCGTTCATCGTCTTTGAGGATGCCGACCTCGCCCTGGCGGCGAGAGATTTGATTGCGTTGAAAACGTTGACGAGCGGCCAGGTCTGCGTCACGGCCAACCGGGTATTTCTTCACGAAGCGATTCACGATGAGTTTGTGGCGCTCTTGCTGGAATCCCTTCGGGCGCTGCATGTTGGCAACGGCCTGGATCCGGCCTGCGATGTCGGCCCGCTGATTCATCGGGCGGCTTGCGATGGGATTCGGGAACTGGTGGCGGACGCCCTGGCTCGCGGGGCGGTGCAACATTTTGGCGAGGGCGATCTGACGATTCATGGGGATTCAGCGGTCGGTTCATTCTTCACCCCGACCCTGCTCACCGGGCTCGATCCGGGTTGTCGGATGGCGTGCGAAGAGATTTTCGGACCGGTCATTGCCTGCTACCCGTTCGCCTCGACGGCGGAGGTGATTCGGGAAGCGAACGCCACCCCGTATGGATTGTCCGCCTATCTTTATACCGCCGATTACGCCAAAGGCCGGTATGTTGCTGGGGAGCTTGAAACGGGGATTATCGGGGTGAATGAAATGCGACCGCTCAAGGCGCAGGTGCCGTTTGGCGGCTGGAAACGGAGCGGGATCGGGGCGGAAGGCGGTCAGGAAGGGCTGCTCGAATTTCTCGACACCCGCGTGATTGGCATGCCGAAAGTCCCGCCGCCCCGTGCATGATTACCACCCCGGAGCGTCAGCGGACGATTCTGCAGCATTTGCGGCGCCATCGTCGGGCCAGCGTGGCGGAGCTCAGTGTGTTGACCCGGGTTTCCGAAGCCACGATCCGGCGTGACCTCGATACAATGGAGAAAGCGGGCTGCCTCGTTCGTGCGCACGGAGCCGCCCTCTTGCCCTCGCCGGCCCTGCACGAGCCGAGTTACCTCACCCGCACCCGCCGGGCCGCCGCAGCCAAGCAGACGATTGCCCGGATTGCCCGAGAGTTTTGTCAGGACGGCATGCATGTCTATTTGGATGCGGGTTCGACCACGCTAGAGCTCGGGCGTCTGCTCTTGGATGCCGAGCGAATTCACATCACCACCAACTCCCTGCCGCTTGCCCAGTTGGCGGCCCAAGCCCACCGGAGCATTCGCCTGATCGGCGGTGAGATTCGGCCGGTGAGCCAGGCCCTCATCGGCACCCTTGCCCTCGACTGGATTGCGCATCTGCGGTTCGACCTCGTTTTCCTCGCAGCCTCCGGTCTGGATGCCAACGGAGCGTCCACCGTGGAAATGCAAGAGGCGGAAATCAAAGCCGCCGTCCTCGCCCGCGCCACCCGGGGTCTGCTTCTGGCCGACCTGGGCAAATGGAACAAGCCGGCCGCCGTGCAATTCGCCGCTTGGTCGGACTTCGACGATTGGATTGTCGAGGCGTGGCCAACAACCAGCCTTCCCAGCCAAAAAATGACGCGCCCAAAAGGGGTGCGCCTTCACCTCCCCACACCCCAATGAAACGCTCCGAAATCAACCGCATCATCGCCGAAGCAAAAACATTCATGGCCGCCCAGGGCTTTCACCTGCCTCCTTTCGCCCATTGGACGCCGGTCGAATGGAAAGAAAACGCGCCGCGCGCAGCGGAAATTGCCACGGTCGGGATGGGCTGGGATATCACCGACTTTGGCCTCGACGATTTCGCCAACCGCGGCCTGGTCCTCTTTACCATCCGCAACGGGAAACTCGGCGACCCGGCTTATCCCAAGGGGTATGCGGAAAAAATTATGATCGTGCAACCGGGCCAGCTCACCCTCGCGCATTACCATTGGAAGAAGACCGAGGACATTATTAACCGGGGCGGAGGCAATTTGATTCTAGAACTGCACAATGCCACGGCGGACGACAAATTGGATCGCACCGACGTTGTCTTCTCGATGGACGGGGTGCGGCATGAGCGGCCCGCTGGGAGCCGCGTCACGTTGCGTCCGGGCGAGAGCATCACGTTGACCCCCCGGCTTTACCATAGTTTCTGGGGCGATCCGACGGCCGGCACCGTCCTTGTCGGGGAAGTGAGCTCGGTGAATGATGATCATACGGACAACTGCTTTCTCGAACCCCAGTTGCGGTTCCCCCGCATCGAAGAAGATGTCGAGCCGCTCCACTACCTTGTCGGCGACAACCGTTAACCACCCTCTCCCATGACCCCATTAAGCCATCCCCTACCTGGTCCCTGGACCCTCACCTTTCCCGAGCCTGCCACCGGTCATCTCCGCACCTTGGAGGTGCCGGTGCCTGGCAACATTGCGCGTGCGTTAGAAAAAACGGGCTTGGTTGCCGACGCCACACCGCCCGACCGGGTGGATGCCCTCCGGGAGTATGAAGGGGTGGATGATTGGACCTACCGCACGGAATTCGATGCGCCTCTCTTGGCGGAAGGCGAACGGGTGCGGCTGGTCTTCGAGGGGATTGATACCCTGGCTGACATCCGGCTCAACGGAGCCCCGCTGTTGCGTTGTGAAAATATGTTCATCCCGCATGCAGCCGATGTGACCGATCTATTGAAACCTTCGGGGAATCTGTTGGAAGTCGTGATCCGGTCGCTAGAGAAATTCGCGCGGACGTTTTCCTATGATAGTTTTCAAATTTCCCGGGGCAACCATGCCGAGCGCCAGGCGCAGGCCTATCTTCGGACCGCCCGCCATCTTTGGGGTTGGGACAATGCGCCGCGGCTCCTGACCGGTGGGATTTGGCGACCGGTCCGGCTGGAGGTCTTGCCTCCCATCCGTTTCACCGAGGTCTATCTTTATACCCAGACTATTTTAGACGGCGACGTTTGGATTGGGTGCAATTGGAATATCGAAACGCCAGAGTTCGATCTGACCGATTATCATGCCGTGCTCCGCCTCGAATCGGAGGGCCGGGTGGCGCATGAACTTCCCATCGAAGTGACCTTTGTGAGTGGGCGCAATATCTGGCGGCTCCCGCTTGATTCCGTCCGGCTGTGGTGGCCGCGTGGGTTTGGGGAGCCTCATCTTTACCAGGCGTCCCTGATCCTTTTTAAGGGCGAAACGCCCGTCGCCCGCTGGAGCAGTCGTCATGGGATTCGGCACATGGAATTTCGGATGTCCGACACGGTGTCAGCGGGTGGGGACGGAGAGTTTATTTTTCTCTGCAACGGCGAGAAGATTTACATCAACGGCACCAACTGGAAACCGCTGGAAGCGCATCACGCCGAAGCTCCCGCCCGGATGGAGCGGGCGTTGGAACTCGCCGGGGATCTGCATTGCAACATGATTCGCATCTGGGGCGGTGGCGTCTATGAAGACCACGATTTCTTCGACTGGTGCGATGCAAACGGGATGTTGGTCTGGCAGGATTTTATGTTTGCCTGTGAATTCCCTCCGCGGGACGATTTTTTCCGGGAAGCCGTGGGGCGGGAAGCGGAGGTGATTGTCAAACGGCTGCGGAACCATCCCTCGCTTGCCATTTGGTGTGGGGATAATGAGATCGATTCGATGTGGTTTTGGGACACGTTGATTCCGTCGGAGCTAAAGCCGTCCGATAACATCATCACGAGGGAAGTGCTAAGAGAAGCGGTGATGCGTCATGATCCTTACCGACGTTACATCCCGAGTTCCCCTTACGTCGCCGATTCCGTCGCGGCCCTGCGGTGGGTGCCGATGGCTGAACGTCCGATTTGGAGTCCGGAAGATCATCTCTACCCGCGGGACCCGTTTTATCGTCGGGCCTACCGGGAATCTCCCTCGCTGTTCCTTGGAGAGACCGGGCCGTTTTTTATGAACGCCATCAGTGAGTCACCCGAACTTCTGGAGCCCTGGCAGGAACGGGTGGCGCGCATCTGGGATAGACCCGTGGATCGCAAAAGCTACACCATCGATCGGCACCAAACCGATCCGCATATTCTGACCTGGATGGATTGTGCGCGCAAGCGACTCGCCCTTTTCTTCCATCGGGAATTTACCTACGCGCCGCCGGATGATTTTGTCCTCGGCCTCAATGTGCTCTGTGGCGATGTGTTTAAATATGCCATCGAATTTTCCCGCTCTAGGAAATGGCGAAAGACCGGGATTCTATGGTGGTCGCTCATCGATATGTGGCCGATGGCGTTTAACTATTCGGTCGTCGATTATCTTTGGAAAAAGAAAAAGCCCTATTATTGGATCCGGCAATCGCAGCAGCCGGTCTGTTTGATGGCTGTGGAATCGGCGGATGAAGCCGATCCAGAGCTCTTCGTTGCGAACGACACGGGACGGGCGGAAAGCGGTCGGTTTCGCATCACCGCCTTGCGCGCCGATGGGTCGGAACAGCTGTTGTTAGAGGACCGATTCGCCGCCCCGCGCAACAGCACCACGCCATTGGGTCGGTTGCCTTTTGATCCGGAACCGGCGATGTGGGTGATCGAATGGGAGGCGGGGAACGGCCCGTGTTACAACCATTACCTGTGCGGGCGGACCCCGGTGGATTTCGAGGTTTACCGACGTTGGATTCTTCGGTTGGACGAACTTTACGGAGTGGAGGCATGAGCGGGATTCCCGCGCGGGCGGTGGTGGCTGGGGTGATCTGCCTCGACATGATTCCCGATCTTCCGTTTTCCGGGGAGGGTCGGCATGAGAAAGCGTTTGCGCCCGGTCGAATCGTGGAAGCCGGTCAGTTGACTTTCGCTCTGGGCGGCGCGGTTCCGAATACGGGCTTGGCTTTGCACCGGCTCGGGGTGCCGGTGACGTTGGCCGGCAAAACGGGGGACGACCCGATCGGGATGTTGGTGCGGCAAGCGTTGGAGGCCGTCGGTCCCGGTCTGGCGGCCGGCATTCGGCTGGCTCCCGGTATGCAAACCTCTTACAGTGTCGTGCTGAATCCGCCAGGCACCGACCGCATTTTGCTGCATGCGGCAGGCGCTAACGACACTTTCAGCGCGGCGGATTTGCCGACGAGCGAGCTAGAGGCGGCGGCGTTGCTCCACTTTGGGTATCCGCCCACCATGCGGGGGATGTATGAGAACGCGGGAGCCGAGTTGAAGGCCCTGTTACGGCGGGCGAGGGAGGCGGGGGTGGTGACTTCTCTGGACATGAGTTTGCCCGACCCGGGTGGCCCGGCGGGTCAGGCTGATTGGGGAGCAATCTTGGCGGCGATTCTGCCCGAGGGGGACTTTTTTTTGCCGAGCTTGGAAGAATTGATT
>CAZSPO010000113.1:0-10023 GCA_964608775.1 uncultured Chthoniobacterales bacterium
GGCGACCCATACGGGATTCGAACCCGTGTCGCCGCCGTGAAAGGGCGGTGTCCTAACCGCTGGACGAATGGGTCAGTTAGAATGAGCAAACTACGTCAGGTTTTGCGCCTGACAAGATCATTTTTAGGAATTTTTAGTCCTACCTTTCACCGGGGTTTTAAGCGGCTTCGATTGGCTTCGATTGGCTTCGATTGTGGGCCGGACGTTATTCCGTGATGGGCAGGTCGGTGCGTGGGGCGATGTAGTTGTCGTCCACTTGCCGGTATAAGCCCCATCGGGGTTGTGCGACACCATTCACCACTTGGCGGGTGATTGGCGTCCCGTTTTTGGAGTAACCCACGGTTTCAGTCCGGAACGATTGTGCGGCACAGCCGCCGAGGCCTGCGGCTGCCGGAAGCAGAATGGCGAACGCAATCCACCGGTGCAAAGACCGGACGGGGGGAGTGAGAGTCAATTTCATCATAAAGAAGGAGACTTGTAGCAGGATCAATGCCCGAAGGGAAGCTGTAATCCGCAAATATTGGGGGCTCCGGGTTAAAATTCCCAACGCAAACTGAGAAACGGGCCGATGGCATCCAGTCCGACGTTGGGGCGTGCGGGTTCGGATAATCCGGCGTTGGACATATGCTGGTAAAGCACCCCGCCTTGCAGGCTGAGATGAGGGGTGAGCTTGGTGCGGAGGCCCCCTTCGCCCTGAATGAGGAAGACGAAATCTTGCCCTTGCGCCTCTGGCACCGGTCGGCTGTCAATCGCGCCGCAACCGAGGCGGGCGGTGAAATAAGGTTCGACCGGCCAGCCGGGGCTTTTCCACGTATACCGAAAAGCGAGGGCTCCCCCGCTGAGGAACGATTCGGGCCCCTGGATCACGGGGGTGGCCATGGCGGTAAAACCAAGCCCGACTCCCTGCCAGCGCAAAGAAACAGGTTGCCACCAAAGGGAGAGCATTTGGGGGGCGAGCCGATAGTGGTTGGGGTTGTTGATCCCAAAAAGCAGGGCGGTTTGTCCTTCGATTGCCCACGGGGAAGGAGGCGGGAGTTCACAGAAGATTCCCAGCGATTCAGACCCGGCGCGAACCGGTGAGGGGAGAGCCAACAAAAGGAGGAAGAAAACGAGGTAGCAGCGGGGGGGATTCATTGGTATCCGGTCAACTGGGCAGGGTCGCGGAAAAGTGGGGGGACAAAATCCATGTCACTCGCTTCCCGCACGGCGATGGCGAGTTGGAATTGCATGGTTTCCCAGGGAACAGGATGTTGGTAATCTTCGAGGGCTTGGCGAAGGGCTTCGCCGGGGGAGAGTTGGCGCACTCGGGTATCGCGATAAAGTTTTACCGAGAGGGCCTCGGCGGCCCCTGGGGTCATGAAACGGGGCAGGAGGCTCCGGCAGGTGTCGAATTCGGCCTCGCCGAGGGTCAGCTCGCGTCGGGCACAGAGGGCACGCAAAAGGGCGAAGGTTTCTTCGGGGGTGACGGTGGGAAAGATCGGGATTTTGACATCGACACGCCCGGGCCGTTTGAGATCGACCTCGATGAGGTCGGGGCGACTGGAGGCGAGGACCCAGATCACGCGTCCGCGGTTGGCGGAGTCGCTCATTTCCTTGGCAAACATCGAATAAATCCGACCGGACAACCCGGAGTCACCGCTCCCGGCCTCCCTTTTGCCAAGGGCTTGATCGGCTTCATCGATAAAGCAGAAGCAGCGTCCGAGACTGCGGAGCATGCGAAAGATTTTTTCGAGATTGCCCTCGGTGCTGCCGATCCATTTGTCGCGGAAATTTTTAATTTTCACGACGGGCACACCGGCTTCCCCGGCGAGGCATTCGACGAGGTAGGTTTTGCCGGTCCCGACAGGGCCGCAGAGGAGGTATCCCATCGGCATGGCGCGGGCATCCCCTTGGTGCCAGAGGGTGATGTCGTCACGGAGCCATTGTTTTAGGCGGTCCTGAGCGTGGATGTCGTCGAGGGTGCGTTGGGACTCGATAAATTCGACGAGTTCTTGGGATTCGTTTTCGACGAGGGTTTTTTTGAGGGCGACGAGGTCGTTGGGGGCGATCGGTTCGGCCCGGTATTGTTTGAGTTTGACGAGGTTTTCGACGGCCACCAAGGAGGCACCGGTGAGCTGGTCGGCGAGTGGGGTGGGATCGGTCTGAAAATGGGTGAGCGCAAGAGGGTAGCGAGGCACCGCCTCGTGGAGCCAGCGAGTGAGGAGAGCAGAGTCGGGGAGGGGAACGCTGATCCGAGCCAGGCGGGGGTTGGCGGCGATGATAGGATGGAGATCGTGGAGATTGTCAGCGAGGAGGCAGATGGCGAGTGGGCCAGAGGTGAGGGAGGGGTCGCTGGCCCATTCACGGACCAGGAGGGCCATCGCGGCGAGGTCATGGGAGGCGGGGCCTTGGGAGGCAGGGATCACGAGGTGGGCGTCGCAGATGAGGCAGGCGATCGCGGGGGATTTTTGCCCGAGTTGCGCGAGGTTGGCGGCGTATCGGAAGTAATGGGAGAGCGTTTCGAGGGCGGGACGAGGTTGCTTGGGAAGGGGCTGCCCTTTGGCGGCGGAAGGCCATTCCTGAAAGAGAGCTCCCCCTTTATCGACGCGTAAGCCATGAGCGAGATCGTAGCGCAAGACCACGTCGAAGCCGGGGAGAAGAACTTGCGAAAGATAATTGGTAAGGGGACCCGACTGATGCGCTGCTCGGCTCACCCCTGGAAGAGGGCGGCTGGGACTTTGGGTGGCGCGTCCGGGGATGAGAAACCGGTCCCCGACATTTCCATGGAAGAGAAATTGGTTGGCGGCGTGGCTTTCGTAGAGAGCAATCACCTCCCGGACCCAGCCGGGGAGTTGTAGATCGGCTCCGGGATTCATGGTGACCCAGGGAACGAATGATCCGGTCGCACTTACTCGGCGGCGCTTTGTGGTCCCATCGCTTTGCGGGGTTCCTCGGTGGCGAGGGGTTCGGCGGTCGGGGAGTTGGAAGAGTCGAGGGTCATCCCGGCTTCGGCGGCGAAATCGGCAAGGGCAAGTTCGGCGAGGGCCTCTTGTTCGCTGCTTTGGAGATTGATTTCGCTCATGTTGATGGAGTCCTTGGCGACTCGGGCGCGTCCGGCGGCTTGGGTGCGTTCTTCTTCCACCATTTCATGCAGGCGATTCAGGGTATCACCGGAGCCCCCGATATTTTGGATCATACCGGCCGCCATCTCGTTGAGTTCGGCGGTGGCACGTTTGACCTTGAGATCGTCGAGGGAGAATTTGAGCGTCTGAATTTTGTCCTGCGCGGCTTTGACGGCCACGTCGCGGGCTTTAAGCAAGTCTTGGTAAGTGGCTTCGGCGGCTTCGAGTTGTGAACGATTTTCGCTCAGTTGTTCGGTGACCGTCCGGAGGCGAAGCGCGAGTTGGCCGGCGGCAGCGCGGTTGCCCGCGCGGAGGTTGGCGGTGGTTTTGGCTCGAAGGTCGCGCTCCTCATTTTCGAGCTTTTTGACCTGGGTCATCAGTTTTTCACAAAGGCCGGCGTGGGAGGCAAGGCCTTGGTTGTAGTTGGCAATTTGTTTGCGAAGATTCTCCTTTTCGACCTCGAGGAGGGCTTCGGGGTTTTGTTTTTCCAAGCCCGAAACAAAGAGCCCGATGAATCCGCGGAATAGGTTGGCGATACGTTTGAACATGGCGATAGGAACGGTTTGGTGAAGGGACTGTATCTTTTCGAAGGGGAGACGGGAAGCGAAACCGGCGTGACTTCAGGCAGCAACCCGATGGTTTGAAGGCGAATCCCCCCGTTTTTGTAAACGCGAGAGGGAGTCGCATCTGAACGAGCCGGGGGACGGATGGCTCTCGCGGCTGGATATTGGCTCTGCGGCTGCATTCTGGGCTCTGCGGCTGCATTCGGCGAGGGCGCTCGAGGACTCCTCTGTCGTGCAGGACTCAGCCATTTTATCCATTTTTTTAAATGCCCCAGGGGGAAGGGTCGCTTGCGCGTGGTGCGGTGGTGGTGTTTGCTTTCCCTATCATGCCTGCCACCCTTTCGCAGCCGAATCGTCGGGGTTACTTCGGAGCCTATGGCGGCTCTTTTGTACCGGAGACGTTGGTGGCGGCGCTCCGCGAGTTGACGGTCGCGTTCCAAGCGGCTCAAGCTGATCCCGCTTTCCAAGCCGAACTCGACGCGTTGCTGGCCGATTTCGCCGGGCGGCCGACCCCGCTCTACTTTGCTGAACGCCTGACCGCTCACCTGGGTGGAGCCAAAATTTATCTTAAACGGGAAGATCTCCTCCATACCGGGGCGCACAAGATTAACAATGCCCTGGGCCAAGCCCTGTTGGCGCGTCGGATGGGGAAGCACCGGATCATTGCGGAAACCGGGGCCGGCCAACATGGCGTGGCGACGGCGACGGTTTGCGCCCGGTTCGGCTTTGATTGCACGATTTATATGGGGGCGGTGGATATGGAGCGGCAGGCGCTCAACGTGGCCCGGATGCGGTTTCTGGGAGCCAAAGTGGTGCCGGTCACCGCGGGACAGGCGACCTTGAAGGAAGCGATCAACGAGGCGATGCGCGATTGGGTGACCCATGTCGAGAATACCCATTACATCCTCGGCTCTGCCCTGGGTGCGCATCCTTATCCGTGGATGGTGCGGGAATTTCACCGAGTCATTGGAGTCGAAGCCCGCCGCCAAATTCTAGAGCGGGAGAAGCGCCTCCCTGACTTGCTGGTCGCCTGCGTCGGAGGCGGGAGCAATGCGATCGGGTTGTTTCACCCGTTTTTAGAGGATGCCCATGTCCGAATGGTCGGGGTGGAAGCCGGGGGATCGGGGATTCGCAATGGCGAACATGCCGCCCGCTTCCAAGGGGGGCGGCTGGGTGTGTTACAGGGGACTAAGACCTTTTTGCTGGCTGATGAAGATGGTCAGATCGCGCTGACCCATTCCGTTTCAGCCGGGCTTGATTACGCGGCCATTGGACCCGAGCACGCTTACCTGCGGGACCTTGGCCGGACGGAATATACCTATGCGACCGATGCGGAAACGCTCGCGGCCTTTCAGCTTTTAAGTCGCCTCGAAGGGATCATCCCCGCCTTGGAAACCGCCCACGCCATCGCGTTCGTGGTGCGCGAAGCCCCGCGTCTCCCGCCCGATCAATGCATCGTCGTGAACCTTTCCGGACGCGGGGACAAAGATGTCGCGCAGGCCGCCGAATTTCTCTTGAGCGACCGCCACGATTCGTCGGAGGGGAATCCAACTAAATAGGGACCTCATCAAGGGGTTTCCCGCTTCCTAGATTCCCAACGACTGGGGTAGATGAAATTATGCAGATCATCTTTTCCCCCCGGGCTCAGGGGTTCACGTTGGTGGAACTGCTCGTCGTGCTCGCGATTATCGCGGTTTTATCGACCCTGATATTTACCGTCTCGCGTAACGTCCAAAGCCGGTCAGGCGGAGCCAAATGTCTCGCGAACATGCGGCAAATCGGTGGAGCCTTTCTGCTTTACACCCAGGATCACGATGGCCAGCTGCCAGGCCGGGTGACCGAGGATGGCGATAAATGGCCGATCCTGATGCAAGATTACCTGGGGAGCCCGGATGTCTATGCCTGCCCGGATGACGAGCGGAATTATCTTCGGACCAAGGCCGATCCGCTCGTCAACCAACCGAATCACACCAGCTATCTCTTTAATGGCTTCAATGATCAGGGGGCGTTTGAGGATGCGTCGATTACGGTCCGGATGGCCGCGATCTCCGCGCCAAGCAAAACCTTGCTGCTGGCCGAGCAAAATCCTGGGGGCCGCAATTTTTACATGGATTTCGAAGAGGGCAACCACCGTTCTGTTTTGAATAAGACCCGGCATCAAGCAGGGGCGAACTATCTCTTTTGCGACGGCAGCGCCCGCCGGATCGCGGCGGTGGATTATCGGGACGAGCTCTGGTTGGTCGACCAGGGCTATCCGATTCCGGATGCGCCATGAGGTGCGCGCACCTTGGAGGGATCATCCGGCTGTCGTTGTTCTGACGTGAATTAACGGTGAAATGCTCTGAGCTTTCACTCGCTTTTGCGGTTGGCTCGGACCTTGGTTACGGAGGAAGCGTTCGTTTTTCTCACTTCCCCAATCCTCACCTCCTATGATTCGCACATTCCTTTCTCGTTTCCTTCTCCCCGCCTGCCTGGTTGGCGGCCTCGTCGCTCCTGCTGTTGCCGCCGATGAAGTCGTCAATGTCTATACCCAACGGCATTACGACACCGATCAAGCGCTCTACGACAAGTTTACCGAACAGACCGGAATTAAAGTGAACGTGGTGAAAGCGCAGGCGGATGAGTTAATCCAACGGTTGGAAGCCGAAGGAGACCGTTCGCCCGCCGATGTGTTCATGACCGTCGATATGGGGCGCATGACCCGGGCGGCTGAGGCAGGGCTGCTTCAGCCCATCAGCAGTGAAGTGGTGGAGGCCCAAGTGCCGGACGTTTATCGGGATGACGAAAATCGTTGGGTCGGGCTGACCAAGCGAGGGCGCGTGGTGGTTTATCACAAGGACCGCGTGAAGCCCGAGGAACTCTCCACTTACGAAGCGCTGGTCGATCCGAAATGGAAAGAGCGCATCTTGGTTCGGAGCGGCAACAATCCTTACAACGTCGCGTTGGTCGCCAGTCTGGTCGGGGCGCATGGCGAAGAGGCGACGGAAGCGTGGGTGAAAGGGCTGGTCGCCAACATGGCCCGGCCTTCCAAAGGGAATGATCGCGATCAAATGCGGGCGGTGGCAGCTGGCGAAGGGGATTTGGCGATTGTGAATACCTACTACCTGGGCCTGCTCTCAGCGGGCGACGACGCGGATCAGGCTGTGGCCGAACAATTGGCCGTTTTCTTCCCGAACCAAGCGGACCGCGGCACCCATGTGAACCTCAGCTCGGCCGCGGTAACCAAGTCGGCTCCTAACAAGGAAAATGCGGTGGCTTTGTTAGAGTTCCTCACCGGTCCGGAAGCGCAACAGGCGTTGGCCGATGCGAATTTTGAATACCCACTCAATCCAGCGGTAAAACCGGCCGGGGTAGTGGAATCCTGGGGGCCCTTCGAGGAAGATGCCGCCTCGCTGAAGACGTTGGGAGCCCACGAAAATACGGCCTTGAAAATCGCCGACCGCGCCGGATGGCAGTGAGGCCGTGACGGCACCGCTCCCGAGAAGGCCGGGACGAGGGGGCGGACGGTTGTGGCCGGTCTTGCGCTGCCGTTGGCCCTGGTTGTTCGGCCCCTTGCTCGGGGCACTGGTGGTGATTGTGCCGGTCGGCGCAATTGTCTCGTTTTGGTTCCAGCCACCTTCCGACCATTGGGCGCACATAGCCGAACATCTGCTGCTGCTTTATGTCGGAAACACAGCGGCGGTGGTCGGCGGGGTCGGGGTGTTGGCGGCCTTGATCGGCACGACGACGGCTTGGTTAGTGGCCCACTTTGATTTTCCAGGTAAACGCTTCTTTCGTTGGGCTCTTATTCTCCCATTGGCGCTACCAGCTTATATCAGCGCCTTTCTTTATGCCAACCTGCTCGATAGCGCCGGGCCGGTGCAACAAGTCGTGCGGGCTCTCGGCGGGTTTGCGACGGCCCGCGAATATTGGTTTCCGCAAATTCTCAGTTTGCCAGGGGTGATCGCGGTGCTGACGGTCTCCTTGTTTCCCTATGTCTATCTGGTCACCCTCCCGGTGTTTCAATGGCGCGCCCGTTGTTACCTCGACGCGGGACGACTGCTCGGGTCGAGAGGTTGGCAACGGCTGCTCCGGATTGAACTCCCCCTGGCCCGCCCCGCAATCATGGGCGGGGCGTTGCTCTGCATGATGGAGGCGCTGGCTGATTATGGTAGCGTTTCCTATTATGGCGTCCGGACATTTACGGTCGGCATTTATCGGACTTGGTTCAGTTTTGGAGATCTGCCAGCGGCGGCGCGCTTGTGTAGTTGCATGTTGCTGGGGGTCTTTTTGCTGATTGTGATCGAGCGTCTCAGCCGCCGGGGGCGGGTGGCGGTGGGTCAACATGAAGCGGTGGCGAGCGCCCCTTCCCGGTTGCAAGGAGCCCCGGCCTGGTTGGCTTGCACGGCATGCGCTCTGCCGGTGGCACTTGGTTTTGCGGTGCCCTTTGCTAGCTTGACGGTCTGGGCAGTCGGCGAGGCGCGGATTCTTATGCAGGCCGATTATTGGGCGATGCTGGGCCGGAGTCTTTCGTTGGCGTTCGGGGTGTCGCTGGTTTGCGTCGGGCTGGCCTGGGTGGCGTTGTTCGCCAACCGGCTGGTGCGCAGCCAGGGGGTGACCCTCTTGAACCAGACCATGTCGATGGGGTATGCCATTCCAGGTGCGGTGGTGTCGGTGGGGATTCTGGTGCCCCTGGCGGCCTTTGATCACGGCCTCGCCCACTGGATGGAATCCCGCTTGGGTTGGGATCCCGGCCTGTTATTGACCGGGTCCGTGGGAGCCCTTGCCCTCGCCTATCTCGTGCGGTTCCTAGCCGTGGCCGCCCAGCCGATTGATGCCGCTTACGAACGGGTGCCGCGGGAGGTGGATGAAGCGTGTCTCTCGCTCGGACGACCTCCGGCCAGTCTCTGGTTTGGGGTGCATCGGCCATTGGTCACCCGGAGTTTGGTGGCGGCATGCCTCTTGGTGGGGATCGATATCATGAAGGAATTGCCAACCACCCTGATCCTCCGCCCGTTTAATTTTGACACGCTCGCGACGAAAGCGTTTGAGCTGGCTTCGGAAGAGCAACTCGGCGGGGCCTCGATCTACGCATTGACCTTGGGGCTGATTGGGCTTGTCCCCGTTTTTCTCCTCTGCCGTTATCTGGATCGCACTGATGCCCCGACCGTTGCTCGAAATCCGAAACCTGCGCAAGTTCACCCTGGAAGGGGTGGACTTGGCGATTGAACGCGGCCAAATCGTCACGTTGTTGGGACGGAGCGGGAGCGGCAAGAGCACCTTGCTCCGTTGTGTGGCGGGGATCGAACGACCGGATGGAGGGTCGATTCACTTGGCGGATCGAGAGGTGGAGGGGCCAGGGATTTTCGAACCACCCGAACGTCGCGGGGTCGGGTTGGTTTTTCAAAATTTTGCGCTGTTTCCCCATCTCACGGTGGAAGCCAACATTCGATTTGGCCTCCGCGAATGGCCGACGGAGGAGCAGCGGCGGCGGCTGGCGGAACAACTTGCCCTTCACCGGATTGAAGGGTTGGAACATCGGTATCCGCACCAAATCAGCGGCGGCCAGCAGCAGCGAGTGGCGTTGGCGCGGGCGCTGGCTCCTGGGCCGGAGCTTCTGCTCTTGGACGAGCCTTTTTCCAACCTCGATGAACAGGTCCGCCATGATTTGCGGATCGAGTTGCGGGACATTTTTAAGGCGCAGGGGATGACCGCCATCATTGTCAGCCACGCGAGCAATGACGCTGTGGCGACGAGCGACGCCATCGCATTTCTCGATCATGGCCGAATCGTGCAGCTGGCGACCCCGGCAGCGGCTTACGACCATCCGCGCACGGCTTTTGTGGCGGCTTACTTGGGGCGGACCAATCTTCTGCCGGCCCGACGGGCGGGAGCGGTTTGGGAGACGGCGGCGGGAGCGGTGTCGGCCGTGCTTTCGGGGGAGGGAGGCGGCACGCTCTCCGTGCGTCCGGAGTGGATTCGAGCCCGACGGACAGATGGGGCAAAGGCGGACGGGGTGGTGGAGCGAGTGGAAACGTTTGGAGCCCAATCGTATGGGCAAATCCGTTTGCCGAAAGGTCTGGCGATTTGGGTGAACCTCGCCTTTGACCGTTCCTGGCAAGGAGGCGAAGCCGTGGCGCTCAGCATCCATGCTCCCGCACCTTTGGCCGTGCTGGAAGAGGAGAGCCATCCGGCAGCTTGATTCGCCGCAGGCACCTCTTCGGGAGAATTTCAGGCTTGTTGACTTTCCTCGGGATCAGGTTGTCTGAATCGGTTGGCGATGGATTCAGGGCAAAAGGCAAAGGGGTTAGTATTTTGGGATTTCATCAGCTCAATGAGAGGTATCGCCCATCTTTGCTCAAATCAAGATACAAATCCCA
>CAZSPO010000114.1:0-2186 GCA_964608775.1 uncultured Chthoniobacterales bacterium
GATTTGCCTGATGATTTCCGTGTGAACTGGCGGGGAGACTCGGCGCTCGCCGATGGGGCGGATGTTGGCCTGGATCTTACGGGCGGATTTTACGATGCCGGGGATCATGTAAAATTTGCCCTGCCGATGCTCAGCTCCATGACCTTGCTTGCTTGGGGAGGTTTGGAATACGAGGCAGGTTATCAGGCTATGGGGCAGTGGGACGCGCTTCTCGACGTGATACGCTGGGGAATGGATTGGGTGATGAAAGCCCATCCTGAGCCGACTCTTTTTTACGGCCAGGTCGGCGAGGGGAACCTCGACCATACCTATTGGGGTCCTGCGGAGACCATGCCGATGGCCCGCCCGGCTTTTGCGATCACGGCGAGTCAACCGGGTTCCGAACTCGGTGGGGAAGGGGCAGCGGCACTCGCGTCAGCGTCGATGCTCTTTCGGACCTCTGATTCCGCTTATGCCGATCGGCTGTTGCGTCATGCCCGGGAGCTCTTTGCCTTTGCCGATGAGCATCGGGGCACCTATGTCGACGCGATTACGGATGCCCGGCAATTTTACAATTCTTTTTCCGGTTATTACGACGAATTGGTTTGGGGTGCGGCCTGGCTTTATCGCGCGACCGGTGAGGCGGCATACCTGGAGAAAGCCGAGGCGATTTATGCCGAGCGTTTTCTGAATGCCAACCTGCCTTGGACCCATGCCTGGGACGACAAACTTTACGGGGTCAACGTCCTGCTGGCGCAACTGACCGGCAAATCGGGTTACCGCCAGGCTTCGGAACGTTGGTTGGACCGGTGGGCAGTGCCTGGAGGCGGGGTGAGTCGGACGCCAGGGGGCTTGGCCTGGCTCGATCAATGGGGCTCGTTGCGATACGCCGCTAACACCGCGATGATGGCCTTGATTTACGCGGATCGGGTGGGCGACATCGGGACTCGCTACCGTGATTTTGCGAAGCAGCAGATTGATTACATGCTGGGAGCCAATCCGGCCAACCGGAGTTATGTGGTGGGATTTGGCGATCGCTCGCCCGTGAATCCTCATCATCGGACTGCGCACGGTTCGTGGGACAATCAGCTCTCGAATCCGCCTGTGAATCGTCACGTCCTGTATGGGGCGCTGGTTGGGGGGCCCTCATCGGCGGATGATTTCGCCTACAGCGACGACCGGGGCAATTTCATCACGAACGAAGTGGCGTTGGATTACAACGCGGGCTTCACCGGGGCTGTGGCGCGTTTGGCGCAAACGGAAGGGGGCAGTCCGCTACCCGGTTTTCCCGCGCGGGAGCAGCCGGACGACGAGTACTTTGTGGAAGCCACGGTCAACCAGCAGGGGACTGGGTTTACCGAGATTCGGGCTTTGTTAAACAACCGCTCGGCGTTTCCGGCAGCAGCCTCGGATTACCTGGCCTTCCGTTATTATCTCGATTTGACCGAGGTGCTGGCGGCCGGTTATCAACCGTCGGATGTGCGGTTGACGAGTGCATTCAATCAAGGGGCGATCCTTCGGGGGCCATTCGTTCACGACGTTGGGCGCAATCTTTTCTATGTGGAGGTCGATTTCACCGGCACTACCTTAATGCCCGGGAGCCGCGCGACCTTCCGCAAAGAGGTGCAGTTTAGAATGAGTCTCCCGCAGGGTGCACCGGCAAGTGCTTGGAATGCTACGAACGATTTCTCCTATCAAGGGTTGGGGAGCGGGAACGCCAATTTGACGAAGGCGGTGCGAATTCCGGTCTTCGAAGAGGGGCAACGGCTCTCCGGCGATGTGCCGTGAGGGGGATGGCTCGGTCGTGCGCGGAGGGGTGAGGCGTTCAGCGTTCGAATGCCTTGGGCGGGCCGAGCACCTCGCGAAGGAGGATGGCCTGACGCGCTCCTCCCGGGCTGCGGAGGAGCGCCTGGATGGCTCGACTTCGAGCTCGCTTGGAAAGCGAAGAGCCGACTTCGTAAGCATTTTTCTCTGTCAATTCCCCTTCGGCCAGATCGGAAAGTTGGGATGGCGATTTCCGCTGTGCCTTCTCCAAACGTTGCTCGGCCGCGAGACGGCGGGCTTGAGCTTTCTGCAATTTATCGCCCCAGGCTTCCAGTCGGGCATTGGCTGGCGCGTCGTCGACGGCGTAAGCGTCGGGCTCCAAGGCTTCTCTGGCTTCCCTTAGGGCGCGAGCGCTGCTGGGTGTGGGTGGCGTAGGCGGGAGA
>CAZSPO010000114.1:2196-9950 GCA_964608775.1 uncultured Chthoniobacterales bacterium
TGGGGTGGGGGGGGGCGGCGGGGTGTTCTCGATCGGGAGCCCAAGGGCTTCCATGAAGCGCCTCATCTTCTCCTCTTCCGACGAAAGGGATCCGTCGGAGCGCGATCGAGGGGAGGAGGTGGGCAATTTCGATTGGTTCGATTGGTTCGATTGGTTCGATTGAGAATTGCCCGAATTGTCTGCAGATTGCCGGGCGATCCATTGGACAAAATAGACCAGGCCTATGACGATAAAGATGAGGATTTGGAAAAAATCCATCAGCGACGGTGGGGGCGGGGTGGCTTTGAGAGAGGAAATTTACCTCAATGTTTTCTGGAACCAGGCGAGTTGGGGTGAACCATCGGGGTTCATTGACCGGAAGAGGGGTCGCCTTCGGCGATTGATGACCGCATTTCCGTGTCAGATTGGAGGTTGCGAAGCCGGAGATAATCCATCACGCCGAGATTACCATTGCGGAAAGCTTCGGCCATGGCGAGCGGCACTTGCGCTTCGGCTTCGACCAGTTTGGCCCGCATTTCTTGGGTGCGAGCCGTCATTTCTTGTTCCACCGCCACGGCTGCGGCGCGGCGGACTTCGGCGTTAGCTTGAGCGACTCGCTTGTCGGCCTCGGCTTGTTCAATCTGGAGTTTGGCCCCGATGTTTTCGCCGATATCGACGTCGGCGATATCGATGGAGAGAATTTCAAAGGCGGTGCCGCTATCGAGCCCTTTTTGGAGCACCAATTTGGAGATACGATCCGGGTTTTCGAGGACTTCTTTGTGATTCGCGGCCGACCCGATGGAGGTGACAATCCCTTCCCCCACGCGAGCGACGATGGTTTCCTCGGTGGCTCCCCCGATGAACCGGTCGAGGTTGGACCGGACGGTAACCCGGGCGCGGGCGCGGACCGCGATGCCATCTTTGGCGACGGCGTCGATTATGGTTTTGCCGGAGGCAGGGTTTGGACAGTCGATCACTTTAGGATTGATGCTGGTGCGAACGGCTTCGAGGACCGTTTTGGTGGTGCCTTTTGTCGCCAGATCAATGGCGCAAGCCCGGTTGTAATCGAGGATGATTCGGGCTTTGTCAGCGGCGATCAGGGCGAGAATCACCTGCTCGATGTTGCCGCCCGCGAGGTAGTGAGCTTCCAGTTGATCGGCTTCGACTTCCAACCCGGCTTTAACGGCGGTGATTCGGGTATCGACGATTGCGCTGACCGGGACTCTCCGCAGTCGCATGGCGACCATGTTGAGGAGGCCGACCGGTGCGTTGGCGATTTTGGCCCGGAGCCACATGCCGAAGAAGTTGAAGAGAACGACGAAAATCACCAACGCGATGACCGCGCCGATGCCGACAAGAATGACGAGGAATCCGCTGGGTAACATAACAGGGGCACCATAGAAAGGAGCGGAGGGGACGGCAATGGGAATCGACTCAAGCCCATTGAATTCATGTTTTTATTTTCCCCTGCCAAAACCAGGCGAGCTTGATCGCTGGCCTAAAACGTGCTTGTATGAGATTCGATCTAAACCAAGCGAATAGCTCCCGGTGAAAGGGCGGTAACCTGACTTTGGGCGGTGCCGTTTCGGCGTCGTTTAGGAGTCGTGGCCAAATTGGAGAAATTGGGGATTGACGAAACGCTCCTGCTGCGGTTTCCGAGAGGCCCCTGGCAGCCCGGAAATGTGCCAACCCTCGGGAGAGAAAATCGAAAGAAAATCGAAAGAAAATTAGCCAAGATGAATGAACAGCTTCAGGAACAGTCCAGCCGGGTCCGCTCGCTTTACCATCACGATCACGAACACGACGCCTGTGGGGTGGGGTTCATTGCGTCGGTGCATGGCGAGCGATCGAACAAGGTCCTGGCCCTGGGGCTCGCCTCCCTCTGTAATCTGACTCATCGCGGGGCGCTGGATGCCGATTTGAAAACGGGCGACGGAGCCGGGGTCTTGACTCAGTTGCCGGTGGGCCTGTTTCGGCCAGAAATCGAACGTCTCGGCCATACCCTCTACCAGGATCAAGACTTGGGAGTCGGCGTCTTCTTTCTCCCGCACGACAACGCCTACGCCCAAGCCCGGGTCAAGGCCACCACGGAAGAAGTCCTAGAAAAACGGGGCCTCTATCTCTTCGGCTGGCGGGAAGTGCCGGTCAACCTCAACGTGTTGGGCAGCAAAGCCCAATCGACGATGCCCCGCATCGAGCATGCCATGGTCGGGCGTCCCGATGGACTCGAAGACGGGTTGCAATACGAGCGCCTGCTCTTTCTTGCCCGGAAAGAAATTGAGCATCGTTGTGCGAAGGATGGGGTGCGGAATTTCTACATCGCCTCCTTTTCCCATCGCGTCATTGCTTACAAAGGCCTGCTCATTTCGCCCTCCTTACAGAAATATTATCGGGACTTGCAGAATCCGGCGTTTGAAACCGCCATCTGCGTTTATCACCAGCGATACAGCACGAATACCTTCCCGACTTGGCCACTCGGTCAACCATTCCGGATGCTGGCGCACAATGGGGAAATCAACACGATCCGGGGCAACCGCAACTGGATGCGGGCTCGGGAAGCGGAGTTTAACCACGACTTCTGGAAAGAAGATGTCGAGGTGCTCAGCCCGATCATTCAACCCGGCGGCTCAGATTCTGCCAGCCTCGATAATGCTCTCGAAGCCCTCGTGATGAGCGGTCGGGATATTCTTCACTCGATGACCATGCTGGTCCCCCCCGCCTGGCGCAACGACCGCTTTGTCGCACCCGAGCTCGCCGCTTTTTACGAATATCACCGCTGCTTTAACGAACCGTGGGACGGCCCGGCGGCTTTGGTCTTCAGCGATGGGGTGACGGTCGGGGCTTGTCTTGATCGGAATGGACTCCGGCCCGCCCGATTCAAGCTCACCGTTGACGGCATTTTCAGCATGGCATCCGAGGCGGGCACCCTCACGCTCGACGACGCTAAGGTGGTGGAAAAAGGCCGACTGGCTCCTGGTGAAATGCTCGCGATTGATACGGTCGCGGGCAAATTGCTTCGGGACGCCGAAATCAAGGAGCGGCTCTCCCATGCCCAGCCGTATCGGAAATGGTTGGAGACCCATCTCACCCGGCTCGACGCCGTCGTTTCGCCCGTCGCCCCGATGGTGAAAGGGGAGTTCGACATCCTCGGGCTGACCCAACGCCAGATGGCCTTTGGTTACACGAGCGAAGAGATCGACATGATCCTCGCCCCGATGGTGGCCACCGGCAAAGAATCGATCGGCTCCATGGGAGACGACACCCCGCTGGCGGTCCTCTCCCTGCAGCCCCGCCTGCTTTATACTTATTTCAAACAGATTTTCGCCCAAGTCACCAATCCGCCGATCGATCCGATTCGTGAAAAAACGGTGATGTCGCTCGTCGTCAACATGGGGTGGCACCGCAATCTTTTTGAGGAAACACTCGATCACGCCCGGATGTTAACGGCTGATTCGCCGGTCCTTTTTGATCATGAACTGGCGGCGATTCGGGCACTGGAAAATCCCGATTTGAAAACCGCGACGGTCTCCATTCTTTGGGATGCAGCTGAAGGGGAAGCCGCCCTGCACGGGGCAATCCAGCGCATTTGTGCCGAGGCCGATGCGGCCATTGATGCCGGGGCGCGCTTGCTGGTGTTGTCGGACAAAGGGGTGGACCACGCTCAGGCCGCCGTTCCCATGTTGCTCGCCACCGGGGCGCTGCATCATCACCTGACCCGGGGCGGGCGTCGGATGAAAGCGGCGATTCTTTGTGAAACCGGGGAGGCTCGTGATGTTCATCAAGTCGCCTGCCTGATCGGTTACGGAGCGAGCGCCATCAATCCTTACCTCGCCTTTGAGACGATCCGCGAGATGTTAGAGCACGATCCCAAGGGGAAATTTGTCGGTGTCACTTACCCCAAAGCCTTGGCTCAATACCGCAAAGCGGTGGAGGCCGGGCTCTTAAAAATCATGTCGAAAATGGGCATCTCCGTGCTTGGAAGCTACCGGGGCGCTCAGATTTTTGAGGCCATCGGCATCAGCAGCAAGGTCATCCATGATTGCTTTTTTGGCACGCCTTCTCAGGTGGAGGGCATCGGCTATGAGGAGATCGCTGGGGAAACGCTTCGGCGTCATGCCGCCGGGTTTGCGGAGGCGATCCCCGACGAGAAGCCGCTGACCTTGAACGATCCGGGCTTTTACCGGTTCCGCCGGAGCGGGGAAGCCCATGCGGTGACCCCGCCGGTGATCAAGAATTTTCACACCTTCGTGAAGAATGGCGCGAAGGAAGATTACGAAAAATATGTGGCATCGGTGTTAGCCAGCCACCCGATTTCGTTGCGGGATGTGTTGGAGTTTGTGCCGGCTGCGTCTGGGCCAGTGCCGATTGAAGAGGTCGAACCGATCGAAGAGATCCGGCGTCGATTCACCACGGCCGGGATGTCCTACGGAGCGCTCAGTCCCGAGGCGCACGAGGCTTTGGCGATCGCCATGAACCGTATCGGCGGCAAGTCGAACAGCGGGGAAGGGGGCGAAGATCCCGAGCGATTCCATCGTCGGCCCAATGGTGACCTCGCCAATAGCGCCATTAAACAGGTCGCCTCCGGTCGGTTCGGGGTGAAAGCCTCTTACTTGGCGAGCGCGAAGGAGATTGAAATCAAAATGGCCCAGGGCGCGAAACCGGGTGAAGGCGGCCAATTACCGGCTTACAAGGTGGTTTCGCTGATTGCCAAGCTGCGGCATTCCATGCCGGGGACCGAGCTGATTTCGCCACCGCCGCATCACGACATTTATTCCATCGAAGATTTGGCCCAATTGATTTACGACCTCAAGCAGGTCAACCCGCGGGCGAGGGTCTGCGTGAAGCTGGTGGCGGAAGCGGGGGTGGGAACCATCGCGGCCGGGGTGGCCAAGGCCCATGCCGACATCATCCTGATCAGCGGCCACGAAGGCGGCACCGGTGCCAGTCCGCAGAGCTCGATCAAACATGCCGGGGGCCCCTGGGAACTCGGTCTGGCCGAAGCCCATCAGGTGCTGATGATGAATAATCTCCGGAACCGCGTTACCCTCCGCACCGACGGCGGTCTGCGAACGGGGGCTGATATTGTTTACGCCTCCATTCTCGGGGCGGAGGAATACAACTTCGGCACGGCGGCTTTGATCGCTCTCGGGTGTGTTTATGTTCGGCAATGCCATCTCAACACCTGCCCGGTCGGGGTGGCGACGTTGGACGAACGGCTCCGGGGCAAATTTAAGGGAAGCCCGGACATGGTCGTCCATTTCTTCAACGCCGTCGCCGAGGAGGTCCGGGGGATTCTCGCCCGCTTGGGGGTTCGTTCGATTCACGAGCTGATTGGGCGCACTGAATTCCTCCGGCAACGGGTGATCCCCGATCATCCCAAGGCCAACACCCTCGATCTCGGGTTGCTCCTGGCCAATGTCAGTGGCTCCGACGAGACCGCTCCGCGTTACAGCACGATGGAGCGCAATGATGGGGTGGAAAATTTTCGGCCACTCGATGACAGCATTCTCCAAGACGCTAAGGACGCGATTAACGAACAGCAGCCGGTGGTCCTCGAATACAAGGTGAAAAACACCAACCGCTCGATCGGCACCAAGCTTTCCGGGGAAATCGGCTATCAATATGGCGAAGAAGGTCTGCCGGAGGGGACGATCACCTTGAACCTCCGGGGGAGTGCCGGTCAGAGTTTCGGCGCGTTTCTCAGTCAGGGCGTGAAAATGGTGCTGACCGGTGAAGGCAATGATTATGTCGGCAAAGGGATGAGCGGTGGCGAAATCGTGGTGCGCCCGCCTGCGGAAAGAAAATTCACGGCGTCCGACGCCATGATCATCGGGAACACCGTGATGTATGGCGCGACCGGCGGCAGGTTGTTCACGTCGGGCCGGGCTGGGGAACGGTTCTGCGTGCGGAACTCTGGGGGGATTGCGGTGGTCGAAGGAATCGGCGATCATGGCTGCGAATACATGACCAACGGTTGCGTGGTGGTCTTGGGATCGACCGGGAAGAATTTTGGAGCTGGCATGACTGGCGGCACCGCCTACGTGCTCGATCAGGAGGAGAACTTCGAAGGGCGTTGCAATCTGGAAACGATTGCCCTGAACCGCATTGATTCGGAGGCCGACGCCGTTTCCCTGAAAGAGCTGATTTACGCCCATTTGGAATCGACCGACAGCGAGCGAGCGAACCAAGTCCTCGGCGATTGGCCGCAGTTTCAAAAGAAATTCTGGAAAATCACCCCCAAACCCAAAGCGCAACCCGCCGACGCGGTCACCCCCGAACCCGCTGAAGCCGTTGCTCCCGCAAAAGCCTAACCTCTCTTGGACGTATGAACGATTCCCCACTCCCTCCCCCGACCAGTGCAGCCGACAGCACAACCGGTCTGACACCCAGTATCGCGGCCGGCCTTGCTTGTTTGGGAGGATTTGTCACCGGCATTCTCTTTCTCGTATTGGAAAAGAAAAACGCTTTCGTCCGCTTCTGGGCCATGCAGTCGATCATCTTTACCGGAGCGATTTTCGTTCTGCTCATGGTGTTGACCGTGGTGAGCGCCGTCTTCGGCGTGGTGCCGGTGATTGGGGTAATCTTTGTTTTCGTGCTCTGGGTGATCTTCAGCTTGGCCTATCTGGCCGCCTTGGTGGTCTGGATTATCATGATGATCAAGGCATTCACGGGGAAAGAATGGCGGATGCCGTGGATCGCAGGAATCGCCGAGCAACAACTCGCGCGGCTGCCGAAAGGCTGAACCCGAGGCCGCCAGTAGGAGGTGAAGCCCGGTGAAAAAGGCTCTTGTCGTGATGGATATGGGCTAGGCTGCTTCGACCTTCCATGAACCGCCTCAAGACGTTCCCCAAGTTTCGCAATTCCGCAGAAGGCCATCGGGCCGCCCGGTTTTCCCGAGATTGTCTCACCTTCGGTCTCGGGTTGCTTCTCCTGCTGACCCCGGGGAACGGGTGGGCTGCTTCGGCGGAAAATGCCTTGATGACGGCGATTCGCGACCAGGATCTTTCGGCGACGGCGACCGCTCTCGGTGAGGGTGCCTGGGTTGATTGGCATGATCTCGCGGAGGAAACGACCCCTTTGATCGCTGCGATTGAAACGGGGCACCTCCCTTTGGTCGAACGGCTGCTCGCCGCCGGAGCGAGTGCCCGCTTCCGAACCGTCACCGGCCGAACCCCGCTCGAAGCCGCGATCAAGGGGGGCGATGCCGCGGTGGTGAAACGGCTCCTCGATTCCGGTGCCTGGGATGAGAACCGAACCGCCGCCGACGCCTTCTCGATGGTGCAGGAACAGGTCACTGCCCGGCGGATCGATCTCGCCACCCTTCTGGTCGAAGCAGGGACGGTCGATATCAATGTTCGCGACACCTTCGGCAATACCCTCCCGATGATCGCAGCCAACGCCATCCATGAGCGCCACCGCTATCTTGAACCGTTGGTTGTGGCTTTCGCTCAACTCCTCGAAAATCGCGGGATGCCGTGGAACGCAGAAAATCTCGACCGCCAGACCCTCGCCGACGTGGCTGCCGCCTTTCAATTGCCCGCGCTGCTCGCTTTCGCCGACCGTGACAATCGATACCGCGATATCCGCAGGCAATTGCCACCGCCACCCTTCGAGCTGCATGTGGCTCAGGCAGCGGAGAACAATGATCTCGCTAGCCTCCGCTGGCTCCTTGACCAAGG
The DNA here is from genome assembly GCA_964608775.1 of uncultured Chthoniobacterales bacterium. Taxonomy (GTDB): domain Bacteria; phylum Verrucomicrobiota; class Verrucomicrobiia; order Chthoniobacterales; family CAZSPO01; genus CAZSPO01. Next base: position 9,855 of record CAZSPO010000114.1, read on the forward strand.
GGAACCGGACTGGACCAAGGTGCGGCAGATTGCGGGATTCGATCTCGCTGCACGCGCCACCCAACTCGGAAGGTCGGACGTAGCGATCTTACTGAT
>CAZSPO010000115.1:0-9893 GCA_964608775.1 uncultured Chthoniobacterales bacterium
GCTATTTTGAATGTCACTTCCAACGGCACCACCAGCTCCCCAGTGGTCCGCGGCGTCTTTGTCCTCGACCGGATTCTTGGAAATCATCCGCCGCCAGCCCCGCCGGACGTCCCGGCCATTGAACCCGACATCCGCGGGGCCGTGACGATCCGTGAGCAGTTGGCCAAACATCGAGAAATCCCCAGTTGCGCCAGTTGCCATGCCAAGATCGATCCCATCGGGTTCGCCCTCGAAAGCTATGACGTGCTCGGCGGCTGGCGGGAGAATTATCGTGCGGTCAATCCCGATGAAAAGAAGCGGAAACGCGAACCCTACATCACGGGACCCAAAGTCGAAACGGCGGATGAAATGGCGGGCCTCGGAGAATTTGCCGACATCACGGAGCTGAAAGAACGACTCAAAGCCCCCGGCCCCATGGCAAAGGTAGAACGCAACTTTGCCGAACGCCTCGCCGCATTCGGACTCGGGCGCTCGCTTCAATTCGCCGATCAACCCGCCGTCGATCAATTGCTGACCGAATACCGTCAACGCGGAGGCGGCACCCGTAATCTCCTTGAAGCCATTGTCACCAGTGATCTTTTTCTTAACCCGTAAATTCCAACGACCATCGGACTCCCAACTCCCATTATGAACACCAAGCCCATCTCCCGCCGACGCATGTTAAAAACGACAGGGGGCGCCCTCTTGGCTTTGCCTTTCCTCGAAGGCTTCCATCTTCGGGCTGCTGAACAGGCTTCCCGCCAATGCCTCGTCACCGTCAATATCCCTCTGGGCCTCTACAGCCACGCCCTTTTCCCCGAAGATCCCTCTTCGCCCACCCTCGAAACCGAGTATCTCTCGGCCTTTGCGCCGTTTCACGACCAGATGACCCTGGTCTCCGGGCTCTACCATCCGGGTGTTGCCAACGGGCATGTCTCCAGCTCACGAATTTTTACCGGCACGCCTAACATGGGCGGAGCGGACCCGAAGTTGGTGCCCAACGGAGAATCGTTGGATCAATGCGCGGCCCGCCATCTGGGTGATCGGACCCGATTTGCTTCCCTGACACTCACCATGGGGAACGGCTCCTATTCCTACCATGCCAATGGAATGGCGGTGCCTGCTTATAAGGATATGGGAAGCTTGTTCAAAAAATTGTTCGCGGCCGATGCCTCGGGCGATATCGAGAACGCCCGGCGTCGTCTCGCATTAAAAGGCAGCGTGCTCGACGCCGTTTATCAACAGTCCAAAGCCCTGCAACCCGCTCTCAGCAGCACCGACCGTGAGAAGTTGGATGAGTATTTTCATGCGGTCCGGGAAACCGAGAAGCGGGTGGTTAAAGACGGTTCCTGGCTTGATACTCCGAAGCCGCAAGTGGACAAAAGCGCCGCTCCCCGCAAGGCGGATGGCGATCCCTTTGTTAACAGTGTTCGGAACGTTCTCGACCTAGCGCATCTCTCGTTGGAGACCGATTCCACTCGCATTCTCACCTGTGATCTCTTTCGCCAAGGCAATGTGAATCTCGACGGCGTGACCAACGGCTATCACAACCTCTCTCATCACGGCCAGGACCCGGAAAACATTCGCCAGCTCAAAATCATTGAGACGGCCCTGTTGGCCGAATTTCAGCGGTTCATCCAAAAGCTGGCGGATTCCAAAGAACCCGACGGCAGCTCGTTGTTGGATCACACTTACGTGGTGCTCACCAGCAACCTGGGCAATGCCAGTAGCCATTCGTCGCACGACCTCCCGCTCGTTCTTTTCGGGGGCGGGTTGAGCCACGGGAAACATCTTCATTTCCGCCCGACTAACACCACCCCGCTTTGCAATGTTTACCTGACGTTGTTGGAGCGCCTGGGAATTCAAGAATCGCGTTTCGGCACTTCCACCGGCACCATCTCCCAGTTGGTCTGATTGACACTCGCGGCTCCCTAGCCCAACGGGTATGCCCCGCCTGAATTCCTTCCCACACGCAAATAGCCTGCGAGGCGGCTCCTGCGGAGTGTTGAACGGAGACGATTAAGGAACGAAAAGGCCTTTTTCGGCTCCCATTTGCAGGGAAAGCTTGACGGGGCGGGGAGGGAGCATGGGAACGGCTCCGATCGGAGCGAGCATCGCAAGGGCGGGATGGTAAGCGGGCTGCACCTGAAACTGGAGGGTTTCGCTTCCTCGAACGACTGTCACAGCGACCGGATCGCCAGCGGTCAGAAAGTAGGAGGCGTCAATAATGTCGAGCGGGGCGTGAATGCGAACGTCGCCCACTCGCACGACAAAATCGCCGTTGGCCATGCCGCTGAGGGCTGCGGGCGTGTTCTCGACGAGATCCACGATTCGCGCCCGGGAGTCGGCCACCGGTTCCTCTGTTTCTTCGACCGTGACACCGACCCAGCCATGCATGACATGACCAAAGCGGAGGTAATCTTCGTAAACTTTGGCGGCGGCCTGCACCGGGAGAATGTGGCAACCGGCTCCGCCCGCGAGAGAAGTGACAAGGATCCCGGCGAGCCGACCGTCGAGGGTCAGCACAGGGGAACCCGCCTGACCGGGTTGGCAGGGGATGGCGGCCCGAATGTGGGTCGTAGAGAGAAATCGGTCGCCGACACGATGGTCAAAGCCAGCGACCAATCCGAAGGCGGGGCTCAGCGGGAAATCGAGCGAATAACCGATGGCCAAAAGCGGGGTGCCGACGACGACAGTCGGTTGATCGAAGGCCGAAAGGAAAGGGGTGTCTGCTTCGATTTTAAGAAGGGCGACTCCGCTGCGGGGATCGACCAAGAGAGGATGGGCGGGGTAACGTTCTTCTCCAACCGTGACCGTGATGGCCCGGGTATCCATGGCCAAGGAGGCGGAGGTGGCGATGGTGCCGGAGGCGGAAATGAAAAAACCGGTGCCACTGAGTAATCCGACCCGATGATCCGATTCGACCTTGACCACGGCAGGGGCGGCCCGCTCAAAACCTGCCTGAACGACGGCTTCGATTTCGCTCGCGATGGGAGGAGGGGAGGGGCTGGCCACGGGCTCTGGTGAGCCGAAGCTGAGATTGGCCGCTGTCAGCGCACCGAGCAGAGCGCAAAACAGGGGCAGGCGTGGGCAGAGCATGATGGAGCATTCGACGCGGAACGTCCGCCCGTCAATCAGAAGCTAACGCGACCATCTCCTCCCGTCGGGATATAATCCACGACATAATGAGGGGCCGCCGAGGAGGCCGAAGCCGTCAACCCGGGGGCGGGACTTAAATCGGCGTCAAACACGAGGCTGCTGTGGCGAACAGGCTCCAGCGGTTCCCTCAGGGCAGCCGCAATGGCTTCATTGGAGAAGAACGGGAAATTTTCTGGCACCTTCAGCTCGGATGCGCTGGATCGAGTCGCGATTGAACCTGAGGGAGACATTTCCTGCGGCGCTTGGAGAAGAGGAAGAAGGAGAGCGGCTGCGAGGAGGGTGGCGAAAGCTCCACCGACAGAAAGTCGGCGAAGGGTCACCCAGCCGTGGCTGAGCAATTGGAGCTCGGCAGCCATTCCTCGTCCAAAGGCTTCGAACCGTTCTCGCGCCAAAGAGAAGGCCGACCGCTTGAGCAACTCCTGGCGCTGGCGACGGTGAAAATCGGTGAGCATCGACTCGAAAAACTCTGGGGGCGGTTGTTCGTCCCGTTTCAGTCTCAAGAGCGTTTGGAGAGTCGGTTTTTCGGGCATATTTTGAAGCAGTTACGTTGGACGATCGGAAAAGGGAGAGGGAAGGGAGAAGTGAAAAAACAATTAGGCGGCGTTTAGGAAGGCGGCGTTTAGGAAGGTTCGAGCAGGTCGGCCAGATGGGCTTGCAGTTGGCGGTGGGCGTAGAAGAGCCGGGAACGGACCGTCCCCTCCGAGACCCCCAAAATCTGAGCAATCTCGGCGTGTGGCATGCCTTGAATGTCGAACATGGTCACCACAGCTCTGTGATCGTGAGACAGTTTGAGCATGGCTTCGTTCAATCTTTGCTTGAGATCATTCAAGCTGGCTTCCCGTCCAGGGTCCCGGTTTTCAACGAGTGCCCCCAGTGCTTTATCGTTCTGCAAACCATTCTCTTCGTCGTCAAGACTCATTTGCTGGCGGCGCCCCCGCTTTTTCAGGAAGTTGATCGTCATATTCACCCCGATCGAATGGATCCAGGTGTAAAAGCTCGATTTGCCCTGAAACCCCCGAATGGAACGATAGGCCTTGGCGAAGACTTCTTGCACCAGGTCGCTCGCATCTTCGTGGCTACCGGTCATATTGTAAACCAACCCGTAAACGCGGGGGCTGAACCGGCGGAACAACTCGTCGAACGCCCCGGGATCGCCGCCCTGCGTGCGGCGCACGAGCGTTTCGTCATCGGGTTGGTCGTCATCCATTAGGGGGCGAAGTGAGTCCAGCAGGCCCAACGTATCAGCTCTGTCAAAAGAATCCGTCTCTCACCGCCGCTTTGTTGATTGATCCGGAAAAATCCGTGCGCGGTGAAAAGCCCCAGATCGCCAGAGGGAAGATGAATGGCGGGAGACGCTTTTTCTCTAACGGGGTCACAGCTCCGTGATTGAGGCCGCAAAGATCTTCGCGGCCTGCAATTCCAGCCCCGGAATGAGTCGGCAACCAAAGATGGCATCATCTTCATACACGGCCACAGGATGTTCGTAACGGACCGAGAAATCATACACCAGCAGGCGTCGGGTTTCCGGTTCGATAATCCAGAGGATCTGCACCCCGAACTTGGCATAACGCCGACGCTTGATTTCTCGGTCAAGTTTCGAGGTGCGTGGAGAAAGAATTTCCACCACCCAATCGGGAGCTCCTTCCAAGCCCGCATCGGTAAGCAGATGGAGGCGTTCCTGGGAGATGAAAACCAAGTCGGGCTGAAACACATCGGTCTCGCTCAAGATGACATCAAACGGCGCATCGTAGAGTTCCCCGTAAGGATGCTGCCTGAGGTAGTCGCTCAGGAGGAATTGCAAATTGCGTGAATACAGCTGGTGATGCCGGTTGGGGGCAGGGGCTATGATGAGATCTCCATCGACGAGTTGGTATCGCGGACCTGTCTCGGGAAGCTCCCGGTAATCCTCAACCGTGAACTGAATTTCCGCATGCATGGGAAGATTCTGACACGAAAGCGCGCGGCTGACCAGTCCTGCAGCCATTTTCACGATGGAACAGGGGGGGCAAGGCAGCCCATATCAATCGCGGCGACCCGCCAAGATCAAAAGATAATAAGCCAGGGTCGCGAGGGTCGAAACAAAAGCCGCGACATAAGTAAGGGCGGCGGAGTCGAGCACCCGATTGACTCCAACCGCTTCCCCGCCCTGAATCATCCCCGTTTGTTGCAGAATGATTTTTGCCCGTTTCGTGGCGTCAAATTCAACGGGCAACGTGATCAGTTGGAACGCGGCCAGGATGATATAGCAGACGACCGCCACCTTCACGGCCATCAAGCCGAGGGCGGGAATGAAAAAGCCGCCCAAGATGACGAAGGGGAGAATGTTGGAGGCAATTTGAGTGGCGGGGACGACGGCCATCCGCCAGTGAAGGGGGGCGTAATGTTTGGCATGTTGAATGGCGTGCCCGGCTTCGTGAGCTGCGATCCCGAGGGCCGCGATGGAGGGGCTGCCATAGACGCCGCTGCTGAGCACCAGCCGGTTGTGGGTCGGATCGTAGTGGTCGCCGAGAAAGTCGTTGGTTTCGACGACTTCCACATTGCGAATCCCGGCCATACCAAGAATTTCACGGGCGGCCTGCGCTCCGGTGTATCCGGAGGCAGCGGGCACTTGAGAATATTTTTTGAATGCCCCTTTTACCCTCGCTTGAGCCCAAAGGCCGAGCAGGAGCGGGGGAATGAGGAATAAGAGCCAAGTCATCATGGTGATATTAATGGGTTGTCGATGAGAAGTTCGCACGAAGTCCCACGCGTGGATTGCAAAATCGGAGAATTTTTTTGGAGAGCACCCTTGGCTGGATCGAATCGGTGACCGTATCGCACCATGAGGCGCACCGCAGGTGAATTGGGTTGGGTTGTCCCAGCTAAGGGGAATACGGTTTGCTTAAGTCGCAGATCCTTAACCGCCGATTGACCGATTCTCGCAGATTTGGTTCATTTATGACGGGACATAAACGACATAAAACTTCTTCAATCTGTGGCAATCCTTTTAATCTGCGGATGAAAATTGCCTTAAGTAAACAGTATTGCAGCTAAGGGCGAACGTAGGGATTTCCAGATTTCTCCGCCCCGATCGTCGTGGAGGGGCCGTGCCCGGGCCAGACCCGCACCGCCTCTGGAAGCGGATAAAGCTTGTTCCGAATCCCCTGAAAGAGCAGCGGCCCATCGCCCCCTGGCAAATCCCAGCGACCAACGCCCCCGGCAAACAGGACATCACCGCCAAAAAGAGTCGCCTCCGATTCCAAATAAAAACAGAGGCTATCGGGTGAATGCCCCGGGACATGGAGCAGCGAAAAACGGAGGCCTCCCAAGGTCAAGCTGTCCGATTCTCCGATCAAATGGTCCGGTTCGACGGCTTCAAACTCGAGATCAAATCCAAACCGCCGCAGCAGGGACGGATCACGCAACATGGCGGCTCCAGCCGCATGACAGTAGAGCGGACAGCCGTGAGCTCGACTGACGACCGCGGCATCGAGGACATGATCAAAGTGCGAGTGCGTCAGCCAAAGCGCATCCAGTTGAACCTCCCGTTCCGCCAGCCAACGGGCCACTCCTTGGGGGGCGTCCACCAGCACGGCACAGCCTGCCTCGGTGAGCAAGTAACCGTTTGTATCAAGAACGCCGCCGGTGAACCGTTCGATATCCATAGGAAAGAGGCTCTCCATCGCGGCCCATCGGGTTCACATTTGCTTTCCGGAATTTGATGGCGGAGGATGAGTCCTTTCTCTGAACAGGAACGTTCTCAAATTGTCAAAGATGGAAACCATGAAATCCCTCCGCCTCTGGTTCGCCCTCGCGCTTTGCGTGTCGGTCGCCCCGCTTCTTCCCGCCAAAGATCTCGACTGGGCAAAAGTCTCAACGACCGTTGCCAACATTCTGGAGAGAGGCCACTTCAGCCAGCAACGGCTCGATGACACGATCTCGAAGAGAACGTTGGAAAATTATCTGTCTGAATTGGATCACAGTCGCCTCTATTTTACCGAGGCCGATGTCGCCCGATTTGAACGGATGTTCGGCACCCGCCTGGACGACGCGGTCGAGGAAGGCGACCTGGGGCCTGCGCGGGAAATATTCGAACTTTACAAACAGCGGGTGGCTCAGCGGGTGAAAAAAATCAATCTCCTGCTCGACAACCGGAAATTCAGTTTCGACAGCGATCGCACCACGGAAATCACCCGGGAAGAGGCCGATTGGCCCGCGAATGAAGAGGCGGCGGACCGGCTCTGGCACGATATGATTGAACATCAATTGCTGACCGAAGAGCTGAAGGAGACGGCGGAACAAACGCCTGGACGCACTCCCGTCGAGGTGGTTCGCAAGCGGTATGAGCGGCTGCTCCGCTCGGTAAACGAGCTTGAGCAAGAGGATGTGACGCAAAAATTTCTCAGCGCCCTGGCACAAGCGTATGATCCGCATTCTGAATACCTGAGCCCGAGCCAATTGGAGAACTTTGAAATCAGCATGCGCAATTCGTTGGTCGGCATCGGTGCCGTGCTTCGCTCGGAAGATGGGTATGCCCGCATTATGGAATTGGTTCAGGGTGGCCCGGCGGCTGCGGGCGGGAAACTCCGCGTGAAGGATCGCGTCACGGCGGTGGCTCAAGGGAAGGATGGCGAATTTGTCGATGTGATCGACATGAAGCTCGACAAGGTTGTTGAAATGATTCGAGGCAAAAAAAACACCCTCGTGCGGCTGGAGGTGATCCCGGCCACATCCACCGATCTCTCCCAACGGGAAATCATTGATATTGTCCGTGACGAAATCACGCTGAAAGACTCGCTTGCTAAGGGGCAACTAATTGAGACGATTCGAGCCGACGGCACCCCGATGCGGCTCGGGTGGATCGTGCTCCCTTCTTTTTACAAAGACATGAGCAGTCAGGCGGCTGATGCACGAAGCACGACGACCGATGTCGCGGCCATTCTGGAACGGCTGAAGGCCGAAGAAATCGAAGGGCTGGTCGTCGACCTCCGCGGTAACGGTGGCGGCTCCTTGGACGAGGCGGTGGATCTGACCGGGCTGTTCATTAAGAGCGGGCCGGTCGTCCAAGCGCTCAATACCGAAGGGATCTCGCAGGTTTCCCGCGACCGCAACCCCCGCATTCTTTACGACGGCCCGATGGTGGTGCTCACAAGCCGCATCAGCGCTTCTGCGAGCGAAATTTTTGCGGCTGCCTTGCAAGATTATGGGCGGGCGCTCGTGATTGGCGAGGCCCACACCTACGGCAAAGGGACGGTGCAGACGATGATCGATATCGGTCGCTACCTCTCCTCACCCCTCGCTTTCAAAGCCACCAACGCGGGTGCCCTGAAGCTGACCGTGCAAAAATTCTATCGCATCGCGGGCGGCTCCACCCAACTGAAGGGGGTGGAATCCGACATCCTGCTCCCTTCTCCGTTGGAAAGCGTCGATGTGGGCGAGGTGAAAATGAAGCATGCCCTTCCCTATGACACCACCACGCCTCTCGAGTATGAGACGGTTCCCAACGCTTTTCCGGTCGAAGAACTCCAAAGCCGAAGCCTGGCCCGCATCGCGCAAGAACCGGAGTTTCAGTATATGCAGGCTGATGCGGCGGAGATGAAAGCGTTGCTAGAAAAAAACGAACGCCCGCTCAATGCCGAGCTTCTCAAAACCGAACAGGAAGAAAAGAAAGCCCGCGATGAGGCCCGCAAACAGGAGCGGCTCTCCCGCCGCCCCGATCTTCCGAAAGTCTATCGCGTCAGCTTGGACGATGTGACGGCTCGCGAGTTGGAGGTCATTTCCTTCCGGGATTCAGACAACGGAAGCGAAACCTACGTCGGCAATGGCGAATTGACCGGGGGCGACGATGCTGACAGCGGAGAAGAAGATGATAAAGGAGCAAGCCCGCTTTTCGACCCGGTGAAACTCGAGACGCTCAACATTTTGGCCGATCTCGTCACTCTCGTCGAACGGGGGCGCACCGCCAAGACTGAGTGATCGGTCTCTGATCGAGAACCCTCTGAGAACTCGCGCTCTTTGTGCGAGAGTCCTCTACTCGGGAGGCCCGGCCTATTCATAACAGGTCATGCTCGCGCTCACCCAGCTCCGCATTCCCGACCTCTGGCAGCAGCAAGCCGCTGCGGCCCTGCAAGCCGGGCGAGATGTGGTGCTGCACGCCCCGACCGGATGCGGAAAAACGTTGGTCTTTGAGTTGCACGCCCCCCGGGTGCGCGGTCAGGCCATCTATACAGTGCCGACCCGAGCGTTGGCCAACGACAAACTCCGCGAATGGCAGGCGCAGGGGTGGGACGTGGGGATGACCACGGGCGATGTGACCCACCGGCCGGGGGCGGCGGTGGTGGTCGCGACGCTCGAAGCCCAACGGCACCGCCTACTGCATGACGATGGACCGGGCTTGTTGGTGGTCGACGAATATCAAATGTTGGCCGACGCACAGCGGGGGCGCCATTACGAGATGATCCTCGCCATGGCTCCTCCCGCGACCCGGCTTCTATTGATGAGCGGGTCGGTCGCCAACCCGGGAGACATCGCCGCCTGGCTGCGACGCAACGGGCGGAGGGTGGAGTTGGTCGAAACCCATGAACGCCCGGTTCCGTTGGAAGAAATCGACGTCGCCCGGCTTTCCGGCCCGGTGCCAGCAGGAGTCGATCATTTTTGGAGCCGGATCGCTGCCCGCGCTTGGGCGGAGGGGCTCGGGCCGATTCTTTTCTTCGCCCCACGCCGGGCAGCAGCCGAACAGCTCGCCCGCAGACTGGCCGACGAACTGCCGTGCGACG
>CAZSPO010000116.1:0-3385 GCA_964608775.1 uncultured Chthoniobacterales bacterium
GCATGGCAGTTTGGGCTCGTTTTTTTTCTGAGTTTTTTAGCGGGCTCATCCAGCCTTCATTTCTTGCGGAAGGTGCCGGAAGCGACCACCCGAGAGACGTTGAAGACCTCCAGCGCTCCGGTGCCCTGGGGGGCGATCGTCTGGTATGGCCCCTTTCTGCGGCTGACCGTTTTTAACCTGCTGTTCAGCCTCGCGATTGGCTCGTTAGGGGTGTTTCTCGTCAGTTATCTGCGGGAACGAACGGTGCTGAGTGACACCGCGATTTTGCTGGTGAGCTCGGGATCGTTTGTGGCGGGAGCGTTGCTGCTGCCCTGGAGCGGGCGGGCGGTGGATCGTTGGGGCAGCCGACCGCTCTTGCGTCTGGCCCTCGTTGGATTTGTCGTGGTGCTCGGGGGGTGGTGGGCCTGGGCGGTGGGGTTGCTTGCCGTGGGCAATTGGTGGCCGGTCCTGCTTTATCTCGGTTCGGGGGCTTGCGCCGCGATTTTCAATCTCGCGAATGTCCGCCTGATCATGCAGACCATGCCGCCGATGGGGCGGAATCATTTTTTCGCCTTTTTCACGGTGATGACGAGTTTGGGCCTGGGGGTGGCCCCGATTCTTTGGGGAATGATCATTGAAGCTCTGGCCGATTTCCATCCCGATTGGCTGGGGCTGGCCTGGGGAAATTACGCCATCTATTTCGTGCTCTTGATGGGATTGACGACCTTAACCGCACTGATGACCTTTTTGTTAGCGGAAAAGGGAGGGGCCCAGGAGGATCGCACGGGAGCCATCATCAGCGGAAACTTCAGGCGGCTTGGGCGGTTGTGGGTTAAATAGCGGGGTCGCCCGTGCCGGCCTGGCGCAGCACCCGGCGTTCGGCCAGTTGGGCCAATACTTCGGCATGCTTTTCTTTCGTGATGGGGAAACGCCAGGCAAAGAAAAGCCCGGCGAGCAGCACCAGCACCGGAATCGGCCCGATAAGAATCCGGATGGCCAGGAGTGCGCTCTCGGGTTGCGTAGCCAATTCCTGGCCGGGGCCGGTGGAGAGATAGCCGGCGGCGGCGAGCAGCTGACCTGCGATGAATTGGGAAAGGGCGAGTGCTGCCTTCTGTAGGAAGACGAAGAAGCCGTAATAAATCCCCTCTCTCCGCTGGCCGGTGCGCCATTCATCAAACTCGATCACATCGGGAAGCATCGCGTTCGGGATGAGGTAGCAGACCGAGATGCCAAATCCGGCCGTGAATGCCAGGAAATACATCCACCCCACCTGACCCGGCTGGAGGAGCATCAATCCAATAAAGGCAGGCAAACAAAAGAGGGTGCCCCCATAATAAATCGGCTTCTTGCCAACCCGAACGCTCAGCCAACCCCAGACCGGGATCATGAGCAGCGCGGTGCTTTGCACGGTCAAAGCCACCGTCGCGAAAGTGTCCCGCGACAAACCCATCCAATCCTGGACGTAGAGTGGCAACAAACTGGCGATGAACTGGATGGCCATCCACGAACAAAGATAAATGCCGCAGACCAGCAGGAACGGGCGATTGCTCCAGATAATGCCCAGTTGGGTGTGAAGGGGGCGACCTCCCTCTGGATCGGGCAACAGCCGCGCCCGGCGTTCTTTATCCCGGAGGACGGCCACCCGCCAAACTCCGATAAGGCAATAGACCATCGCCACTAGGCCAATCAGCGAGACCCCCGCTCCGATCGCAAAGTATTGGGTCGTCGCCGGACGGCCCTCCAACCAGTCAAAGAGGACCTTGGCCAAAAGCAACCCGCCGACACTGCCGGCCAGGGAATAGGCCATTCGGAAACCGGTGATCCGGGAGCGTTCGTCGTAATCGGCGGAAAGCTCGGGTGTCAGGGAAGAATGGGGAAGCGCGAGCGTGGTGTAGAGGGTGTTGAAAAGGATCGCCACCGTGACGTAGTAAGCAAACAAAGCCCCTTGATTCTCCTGCGAGGCAAATCCTGGCACCCACCACATCAAGGTGAAACAGGCGGCGAAGGGGAGGGCGCTCAGGGCCATCCAGGGGAGCCGACGCCCCCAGCGGGTTTGGGTTCGATCAGAAAGCCAACCGATGAGGGGATCGGTGACGGCGTCCCAGAGCTTGCCGATGAGCAGCACGCTTCCAGCCAGCCCCGCATTCAACCCTGCCACATTCGTCAAAAAGACGAATTGCAGGAAAATCAAGGTGCTGCCGGCCATGGCAGGGCCCAGTTCCCCGGCCCCGTAAGCGAGCTTGGTTTGCCAACGCAATCGATCAGCTTCCATGCTGGGTTAGCTGGCAGGTGTTGGGTTAAAAAGCCAGCGAATTGGCTGGGAACAAGCCAGCCCAGGGCAAGCAAGGGGTCGGGTATTTCTCTGATGCCGTGCTCGATTGTCTGAAGCCTTCTCTTTCCAGATGCGCGTCGGCGGTGGGTTAGTAAAAGACCTCTGCGAGCGAGTCGGCGACCAATCGGCCTTGCACAGTCAAGCGCCACCGGCCATCGCTCCCCGCTTTCATCCAACCCGCTCGGCGATAAGCTTCGAAGTCGGAGCGCCACTGCTCCACAGAGGGGAAATCGAGGCCATCCGCCGTTCGGAGGGTAAAGGCGAGCCGTTCCTTTTTGCGAATATCGGGGTCAAGCCGCTCCGAATCATAGGGCGGACCGCTTCCCGCCGCCAAAGCCTCCACGTAAGCGGTGGTATCCCCGCGATTGGTGCGTCGCAGAGGGCCGAGGGTGGAGACCGCGCTTGGCCCCAACCCGAGATAGTTAGCCCCGCGCCAGTAAGCCAGGTTGTGGAGGCATCGATGGCCGGGCCGCGCGTAATTGGAAATTTCGTATGGTTCAAATCCGGCGGTTGCCAGCCGTTCCATGGCGAGCAGGAAAAGATCGGCATCCAGCGGTTCGTTTTGACGGAAGTGCCCTTGCCGAAGGCGATCAAAAAAAGCCGTGTCTTCCTCGTAAGTCAGGGAGTAAGCCGCCACGTGATCTGGGGCTAGGGCAACGGTCTGGTCGAGCGTGGCTAGCCAGGTGTGGTGGGTTTGGCCGGGCACCGCGAACATGAGGTCAAGGTTGATGGAAGGGATCCCCGCTTCGCGCAGGATTTCGTAGGAACGCCGGGCTTCGTCGGCGTCATGCACCCGACCGAGGGTGCGAAGGAGGTCGGCATCCCACGATTGCACCCCCATGCTGACCCGGGTGACCCCGTGTGCCAGGAGCGTCCGGGCTTTGTCGGGTGAGACCGTCGCCGGATTCATCTCCACCGTCCATTCTTTGAGGTCGGAAAGGTCAAAACTGGCGTGCAAATGGGTCGCGATGCGAGCCAACTGCGAAGTGGTGAGGGCGGTCGGCGTGCCGCCCCCGTTGGCGCCGAGCGGCTCGAGCGAGGCCACCTCGCCGATGATCTGGGCATGGATCGCCG
>CAZSPO010000116.1:3395-9852 GCA_964608775.1 uncultured Chthoniobacterales bacterium
CCCGAAAAAAAGGGTTTCGGGGCGGACCTCCAGCCGGTCAGCCGTCCGCGTAATCTCAGTTTCGAGAGCAACCACGAATAATTCTCTCAATTCTGCATCCATCGTGGTTTTGTAGAAACTGCAATAAGGGCAGATTTTGGGGCAGAACGGAATGTGAAGATAGAGATGCCGGATGGGACCGAGGAGCGGGGGTTGGGCATGATTCGTCATCACGATTTTCTTTTTCAACCGAGCGGTCCCATGCTATTGGGAGCCGATGGAAAAAGTTTTGCAACGTAGCACCGTTGATGTCGGGACGGAAACGGCTTTGACGATTGGGCAAGCGGCATTGGGGTTTGGAGTAGGATTATTGATGTCGCGGAAGTTTCAGGAGGGCGTCCGGCAGAAGACCGGGATTACGTTACTCACGCTCGGTTTGTTGACTGCCATGCCGTTTGTTGTCAATTGGGTGGTGAAGCTGGTGAACCGTCCGGAGAGCCATCGGTCGATGGAACGTCGGTTGCGGTCGATTCGGGAGGGGTTTGAGCCTTCTCTCGACAATGGCTTTTGAGCGCGGGGGTTGGCATGATGAGTGCTACGCTAATGGTTGAAGTGAAACTGAAAATTTGCAACCGGGCCGGAATCGTGGAGGATTCCACCATGCGATATCGTCAGTCTGTTGGACGCGGTTATGTGGGACGCGGTTATGTGGGACGCGGTTATGTGGGACGCGGTTTTGTGGGACGAGGCGAGGCGGGGCTGACGTTTGTGGAGGTGTTGGTGTCGCTGATGGTTTTCGGGATCGCCATGGGGGGGATTTATTTCGGGCTGATCAAGACCAACGAATTTTCTTACATGAATCGCAATAACACGGCTGCCTCGGAGACCATTCGAAGTTTGTCTGAATTGGTCTTGAGTGTGAAATACAAGCCGAATGAACAAGATTCCATTGCTGAGGAAGATACAGGGACAGATAACCAAGCTGAGCTGGAGCTTCTTCGCTTGCGGGAGACGGCAGTGGATGAGTTTCTCAAAATTCCGGGCGACGTGGTGCGGAATGGATTTTCTAGTGAAAATGCCCAATTGCCCACTTGGACGGGAGCGCAGAGTCATACGCCGAATGTTTACACAGCGAGCACACGCAACGCTTTCTCGTTGGCGCATTTATCGCAATACGCAGGCACCTCAGCCGCCACGCTGAATTACAATATCCCGGTTTTCCTCCCGGTCGATGCGAATCGCACGGACACGGCGGCCACCGATTTTGAAAACCCTTTTGTGATGGGGGGGCTGACACGAACGGTCGCCTTTTTCAATGGATCGCTCCCTGTCGGAGGAACGGTGGGAACTCCGATTTTGGAGACGGGCACGAACCTCGGACTTCGCCAAGTGAATCTCACTCTGACCTACTCTTACAGGGGACGGACTTACACCACAAACTTCACAACGTTCCGTGCGCCAACCGAATAACCAGTCTCGATTTCGGGCGTGCCGGGCTTTCACTTTGGTGGAAATCCTGGTGGCCATCGGCATCGTGGCTCTGGTCGGGGCGATGGTGGTCACCTTTCTGAACACCGGGTTGATGTTGTTCGCCAAGACCTTCTCGGTCACCGCAGTCGAAGCGGAGGGCCGGGGGATTCTATCCAAGATGCGCGAACAACTGAATCGCTCCCTGGAATTTCCGACTCTCCTAGACGAATCAGGCAATGCCGTCGCAAGTGGGCAGGGCGGCCTAGGTGTCCGGTTTCGGGTGAATGATTACGAAGCAGGCGGAAGTCAGGAAGTGGTGCCGTTGTCAGAGTTAGGAACACCTGCGAACTTTACCCAGGTCGCATTTTTGGTGGAGAACGGTCGGTTCCTTCGATTTTACCCAAACTACGTCTCATCCACGAACCGCGGGCCGGCGACGTTGATCACTAACTCGCTCGTAGCTCCGACTGCTGTTGGAGGATCGCTAAGTGATTGGGAGTATCCGTTTAACTATGCGACTTACGGCACCGACTCCCCGATGTTGGAGGTCAACATGAAAATCCTCGCCCGACGTTACGGCGAACGGTTGGCCCGTCAGGCTGGGGCTCCCGCCGGGACGACGCCCGAGGAGCGGATGCAGAACGCCAACACCTTTTTTCAACTCCGGTCCCTGATCTGGCTCAAAAATGGGGACCTCCTCTAAGCCCACCACCATGAAACACCCACCCAACCGCCCAGTCGCCGCCTCGGGCGGCAACATCCTGATCATTACCCTGGTCGCCATTGCGCTCTTGAGCATTATGGCAGGTTCAGCCTTCCAATTCACTACGGCCAACGCCCGGCTTTCGGAGCGGGCGGAGTTGTATGCCGCGACGGAAGCCACAGCCGAAGGCCTCTTGGAAATCATGTATGCCCAGTGGCTGAGTTATGTTTCGCGCAACCTCAATTTTTCCTCTGGCTCCCCGCCATCGGTAGGAGATTTTGGGTTTATGCAGGCTTCTATTCCGACGATTGATGGCGTTTTACCGAATGAATACACCATTACGGAATACAGTGTGAATGCTCTGGATTCGGACGGTAACCTCATTACTTCGTCAAACGCTACACCAGCGAATCAAAACAGCGCCTCCCTCGGCTCCGGCACGATCGGGTTGAATGCTGGGGTGGGGACCTATTGGTATCTCGGCGTCGTGGAGTTAACGCGAGGGGGGCGTTATCCCATGACGGTTCGCTTAGGCCGGGTCTTCTCCAGCGATTGGGCTTCTCTATTGGACTACGCTTTTTTCGGGGAAAATGACACCGGCATTTTCCCCGGCCCGCAAATGGATTTGGTGGGGAAGCTTCACACTAATGGCAATCTTTATTACGGCCATGGTTCACTCAACTTTTACAATCTTACGGGAGGAGCGGCATCGAATCGCTCGGTTACTTCAGCCGGCTTTGCCAATAATAATTATCCTCCCGGAAGAAATGGAACGCCCGCTGATGCGACATGGAACAGCTTCGACAGCGACGGTGAAGCCGTAAAGGGAGTTAAATACAAAAGCATGATTTTAGGAGCAGAACAGCAACGGGCTGAGCCGTTGGGAATCAATCCGCTTGATATTTTTGATACAGCGGATACCAATTCGAATAACGACGGCTATCGGGAGCTGTTAGAACGCCCGGATCCCAGCGATCCAGACCCCCCTAACATCGCACAACTTCGCTTTTACAATCAAGCGGATGTCAAAATCCTCGTCGACTCCCGGCAACCGCCGTATTTGGTAGATGCCAATGGGGTTGTGCAAGGGCCTAATCCCAATCGAGTGAGGGTCGAACTGAAAGATCACACCTCATCTAGTCCCGACGCCGTGGTGAATATCACGCCGGACCCAGCCGATCCTGTCTCCTCTTGGAATCCTGCTTACCAAGGGGTTTGGGAATCGATGGGGTTGGAGAGCAACCCCACCGGAGCGACGGACCTTGATGGGGGGCAGTTTGTCCGGGATAATCGGGAGGGAGCTGACGTCTTTATGAATACGGTGGATGTCAATGCGCTCGCCACGAGCTTGGGGGATGCGGTTCCAGGGAAGGAGAGTAAGGGGTTTAATGGCGGGGTTTATGTTTCCGATGTGAGCGCAGCCGATGTCGGGGATCGAAGCCCTGTCGCTAAATGGGATCCCAACGCTAACAACGGTATGGGTGGGTATGTCCAGAAGGCGGATAATGAAAAAGCGGTGCGCTTGGAGAACGGGGCGATTTTCCCGGATGAATTAGTGACAATTAACAATCCCGAAGGCGGCATTTCTATTGTCAGCGACAACGGAATCTACATTCAAGGCGACTATAATAGTGGGAGATCGGTGGATAGCTCAGGAAATGTCTTGGAGGATCCTCCTTCCAACACAAACGCAAGTGCTCCAAAAGCGTCTGATGCGATGGATAACAATGCGGATGGGGCGGCGGGCATGGGGAATAATAAATACAACGATTTCGTGGAAGCAGATGGTTACGATCGTCGTCCGGCGTTGGTCGGGGGTGATGCCGTGATGATTTTGAGCAATAGCTGGGACGACGCTAATGCCAGTTCCGACCTCAACTCCCGGATGGCCAGTGTCACCACCATGAATACCGCTATCATGTCGGGGAACATCGCGGTCCCGTCTGGATCGAACGGATACAGCGGCGGGGTAGAGAACTTTCCCCGCTTTCTTGAAAAATGGAGCGGGGTGAAATTTAATTACTACGGCTCCATGATTCAACTTTGGCGCAGTGAATATTTTGGAGAGCGATGGGGGAAGGGAAATGTTTACAGTGCACCCAACCGTCGGTGGTATTACGACAATATGTTCAAGCGACGTCAGGCCCCAATGCTGGCCGTTTCCATCACCAATTCCCGTGGGATGCGAGTTCGCTTAGCGCTGCCATGATAGAAGTTTCCTTGACGCTTCCGCAGCCAATCAGATGGTTGCTCCTTCTTTTGCTCCCGCTCGGCACGCTGTCGGCCCAGCTTCAATTTACCTCGGAACCTTACGAGATCGAAGGCGTGCCCTTCAGGCATTTTGTTGCGCAGGACGGGGAACGGGAAATGATTCTCAATCCGCCCGACGGTTGGGAAGTCGTGAGTGGCGGGGGGGGTGCTCGGATTTTGCCGCGCGACCCCGCTCGGGGTCAGATTGAAATGCGGGTGATTGCCCCAGCAGTCGAAGGGCAATTCTCCCCGCTTTTTGACGATGATGGCATGCCATTCTGGGAAATGTTTTGCCGGGGAATGCTGCCGCCGGACGCCGTCGGGGTGGAAATGGTCTCCGATAACCGCTACTATGGGACTATTGATAAACAACCGCTGGCTGAAGTTCGCTTTCGATACGGTTTCGAAGGAGGAGAGACCTATCAGAAGGCATTTGTGATATGGAAACGCGCCGATGACATTGTCCTTTTTGTTTATACCAATGAGACGTCCGCATTTGAAAAGAGTCTGCGGGACCTGCGTTCGACGATCTACTCGATCCATTATCGTTAGCCTGCTTTTCGGAGGGGGCGTTTTGGTGGCGGGGGAGTCGGATGTGTCGACCGACCGAGTGGACAATGCCAACCGAGGTAGGGTCGAAGCGCCGGTCGGTGAACCGCAGTGGCTTTGGAGCTTTGAAAGTGGGCACCCGACGAAAGGGGCTGCGATCGTGGCGGGGAGTCGCGTTTATGTTGGGAACGATGGGGGGCTGATCTATGCCTTGGACGGGGCGAAGGGGGAAGTGGTTTGGGAAAGCCAGACGGATCGTGAGGCCATGGTGGAAACCTCGCCGTTGGTGGCAGACGGGACGGTCTGGATCGGGACTGACCTTGGGGATCTGCTGGCGCTCAATGCGGCGACCGGCGAGCGACAGTGGGGATATCAGGCGGGTGACAAGATCGCTGGCTCCCCCCGTCTATGGCGGCAGGGGGATCGCCGTATCCTCGTGTTTGGGGCGTATGACAGTTTGATTCATGGGTTGGATGCCGGGACGGGGGAACCGATCTGGTCGTTTGAAACCGGCAACTATGTGAATGGCAGCCCGGCGTTGGCAGGGAATTCGGCGTGGATCGGGGGGTGTGATGGGTTTGTTTACGCGTTGGATCCGGCGACGGGAACCTTGCGATGGAAGAGCGAGGTGGGCGGTTACGTGGCCGGGGCTGTGGCGGCGGGGGATGAGCGGCTTTGGCTCGGACATTACAACAACCAAGTGGTCGCCCTGGGCCGGGAAGATGGGGAAGTCGCCTGGCGTTTTGAGGCTTTTAAATTCCCCTACGTTTCAAGCCCGGCCGTGGCAGAAGGTGTGTTGGTCATTGGCTGCCGCAACCGCCAGGTGGTCGCGTTAGACTCGGAGTCCGGGGAATTACTCTGGACCTTTCGGACGGGCGGGCGGGTGGATGGCTCCCCTTTGATCGTGGGGGATTGGGTTTTTGTCGGCTCCAGCGACGGTCGCTTTTACGGTCTGGGATTGGAGAACGGCGAGGAACGCTGGGCTTACGATGCCGGACGTCCGATCGTTGCCAGTCCTTCATTTGCCGACGGTCTTCTAGTGGTGGTGGCGAGCGACGGGCGGATTCACGCCTTTTCCACCAGCCCAGAAGCCGCAGCAACCTCCCCATGACCTTTCGTCGGCTGGTCGGCATGCTGGTGAAGACGCGCATAGAGCCCCCCAGCGGCGACCAAATCCGCGTGCTGCCCGCGCTCGACGATATGGCCGTTTCGAAGGACCAGGATTTGGTCGGCATGTCGGATGGTGGAGAGTCGGTGGGCAATCACAAAGGCGGTCCGTGTTTTTAACAGCCGCTCCAACGCCTGTTGAATTAAGCGCTCCGTTTCGTTATCAACGCTTGAGGTGGCCTCGTCCAGAATCAGAATCGGCGGGTTCTTGAGCAGGACACGGGCGATAGAAATCCGTTGTTTTTGGCCGACGCTCAATTTGATGCCGCGTTCGCCCACCACAGTGTCAAGGCCCAGGGGGAGTTCTCGGACGAAGCCGTTGGCGTTCGCGGCGGTGAG